>NZ_JAAHBQ010000016.1 GCF_020144665.1 Oscillatoria salina IIICB1
TACTTCTAGGTTGCCCCGATCGCTGCGGAAAACTCAGCTTCAATTTGTCAATATTTGTGTAGACTTACAGTTAAGCTACTTAAGCCGATTGATAAAAAAATTAACTTAATTTTTTTGACGTAAATTTGCTTAGGCGATCCGATCGTCGTCAATTTTTTGAAGAATTATCAAGTTCCCTGCTCTTCAATGCACGTTTCTATCAATTTGTCAATACCATTAACAGGAAAAATTGGCGTTTCTAACATCTCGCTGACTTCTGCAACAGTTAAATCGTCAAGAAAACAGGCTTCGTCATGCTTGAGCATTAAATCAGGTAACAAAATCCCATTACCATTATCTCGTTGCTTTAATCCTGCTAGCAAATCTTGTCCGGTAAGTAAACCTGTAACAGTTATTTCCTGTCCCCAATATTCACTACGCAATGCTGCTAAATTAACTTCTAAATTTTCTACCTGATTTAATTGCGTTACTAAAGGTTGAAAAGCTATTTCGACAGCGTTACCCACTACCCAGGTAAAGCGACGATAACTGTTAACTTTTGACGGTAATAATTTCGTTGCTGTTTGTTCAAACTGCTTAAGAAATTGACGAATTGAACCTACACCGTTGCCAATTTGAGGATAATCTTCATAATGATTTTCTGGTGGTAATTCTTGTTGAGCAATCAAAAACCATTCATCAGCCAACCAAGCAAAGTTTGTCCCAAATTTACTTTTAAATTTTGCTTGTAATTTCTCAACTTGGGCGATTACTTCGGCGGCTTTTTCTTTACTTACAGGAACTAATTCATCTTCTGTCGGGCGAAAGCGAGTTAAACCTACGGGAACCACTGCTGCGGAAGCAACAGCCGGAATTTCTCCTGCATGGAAATCAGCTAGATCGAGTAAAGTTCTTTCTAAATGAATACCATCATTAATCCCGGGACAAACAACAACTTGCGCGTGAATTTGTAAGCGTCTTTCTTGAAACCAACGTAATTGTGATTTTATTTGACCTGCGCGAGGATTTTTAAGTAAACGAATGCGGATTTCTGGTTCAGTTGCATGCACTGAAACATAAAGAGGAGATAAGCGCATTTGTTCGATACGCTGCCATTCTTTTGTGGTAAGATTAGTTAGGGTTAAATAACTACCATAAAGAAAGCTGAGGCGATAGTCATCATCTTTGAGATAAAGAGTTTTTCGCTTTCCTGGTGGTTGTTGTTCGATAAAGCAAAAAGGACAGCGATTATTACATTGAATTAAACCATCAAACAGAGCAGTTTCAAATTCTAAACCGAGGTCATCTTCATAATCTTTTTCAATTTCGAGATAGTGCTTTTTACCCTTGATATCGATAACTTCAAGTGCTAAAATTTCATCAGCACAAAGAAATTGATAATCGATTAAATCGCGGGGACGAGTACCATTAATAGAAACGATCGCGTCCCCAACTTCAAAACCAATTTCAGCAGCGATAGAGTCGGGTAAAACTTTAGTAATACGGGCGGGACGAAGAGAAAATTCGGTCATAATCGATCAATCTAACAATCCTGTCGCGATCGCGGCTAAAATACCTATACCGAAAATTAAGCGATACCAGACAAAAACCCAGGTACTTTGTCTTTGTAAATAGCGGATTAACCACGCGATCGCTAAATAAGAAAATAAGGCTGAGGAAATAGTTCCTACTGCTAACGGCATGATTGAAGAACTACTGACATTTTGCTCGAAAACTCCTTTTAATTCCACTAAACCAGCGATAGTAATGGCGGGAATACCCAATAAAAAGGAAAAACGAGCCGCAGTTGCTCTTTCTAAACCAATAAATAAACCAGCAGTAATCGTCGAACCAGAGCGAGATACGCCGGGAATTAAAGCCAATGCTTGGGCTAATCCCATCAAGATACCGTCTTTCGTCGAAAGATGCTCGAAGTCTCGCTGACGAGTGCCAATTTTTTCTGCTAATCCTAATAATAGCGCCATCACAATCGAAGCGATCGCGATCGCGCTCATACTTCGCAACGGTGAGTTGTCAAAGTCGGGGATCGAGAATTTAATTAATAAGCCGAAAAAGACAATCGGAATCGTCCCAATCCCAATACCGAGAGCAATTTTGAATTCTAAAGCTTGATAATCTGATTTACGAATTGCTTGAATTGCTCCGACAGTTACTTGTACTAAGTCGCTCCAAAAATACCAAACTACTGCGGCAATACTACCTAATTGAATTACAGCAGTATAAGCTACTCCCGGATCGCCCCAACCTAAGAATACTGGTACTGCTTTCAGATGGGCGGTACTACTAATCGGCAGAAATTCGGTCATTCCTTGCACAAAACCCAAAAAAGCTGCTTGAAACAGATTGTATTGCGAAGTTGATGCCGGAGTGTTTATTTCTGTCGGTGGTACTTGGGCTACTACGCTAGATGCTTGGATTAATCCTGACCAAGTAAAAGCGAGTGTCATACCTATAGCGATCGCTACAGCTAATCTTAAACCTTTTTTTGCCAATCCTCTCATCCTCTCCTCGCTTTGACCTGATTGTTTCGCTACGCAGTATAGCAGTGGTGATTGGGGATTGGTGATTGGGGATTTCAGTGAACAGTTATCAGTTATCAGTAGAGAGTAGAGATTGGAGACAAGCAAGAGGGGGAAAAGGGAAAGGACAAAAAGGATAAACTGTTCACTGTTTACTGTTCACTGCTTACTGAACCCAGTCCCCGATCCCATATAATGCCCCCTAGGGGGATAAAAAAGTGCTAAATTTAAGATAAATAAAGATAAGTAAAGAATATTAACAATATTTTGTTTCACAATAGCTGGTTCACATTAATGTCATCTTCATCAGTCTCTGACTACAAACTCAAGTCAGAGGAAAGTTTCTTTTGTCTCACTGAGTGGGGAAGCGAACAACGTCAGCGCTGGCTAGTTTTCTTAGCCGCAGGATTTTTAGTTTCCGTACCAGTATTTTTCCAAGCGCCGTTAGTGCGGCTGCTACCGTGGTTTAGCTTGCTTTTGACCTGGGGATGGTTACAGCTAGCCTTGTGGCTCTCCAAGCGTCAAAAAACGGAACTGTGGGGCGATATTTTGCTAGGGTTTACCTGGAGTTGGTTGGCTGGTTCTATTTACTGGGGTTGGCTGCGTTGGGAACCTTTGATCCACTTACCTGTGGAATCGGTTGGTTTACCATTTGCCCTGTGGGGACTATGGCGAGGTTGGGCTAAGGTAGGAAATTTATTTTATCTTGGTTCTTTGTTAGGTACGGCATTGACAGATGGTTACTTTTATGTAACAGGTTTAATTCCTTACTGGCGCAAAGTCATGACAGTGGAACCAGAATTGGTAACGCCAATTTTCCAAAACGCGATCGCTCAAGTACAAACTGTTTGGGGAATCAGTTGGGCAGTAGTATTAGTAAATATCCTCTTAGGTATCGGCTTGTGGTCATTGCAAAAACAGGAACTACATTGGTGGGCATTTTCAGGAGCAGTATTGAGTACCATTTTGGTAGATGGTTTATTCTGGCTAGCAGCATCAATGGCATAAAGGCGATCGTCACAACATTGCGAAAGAATGTGTTTTAATGTAGCTGTTTTGGTGTGGAGAGGCATAAATTATCATTGGGGTAGAATGCACTCAAATCACAGTTTTTTCCGACACGAGATTTTAACTCCGGAAAAGTTAGGGCAGAAAAATGCTTCTTTACCACCAGCGATCGCTACTACATCAGGGGTAGCCTTGGGACGAACTCCTTACTTGCTTCTTCGTACTGCAACAGGTAATCGCTACTTACCCTTAGTAGGTAGCAGTTGCTGGACATTGGGACGAAGTGACGAGAATAATTTTATGATTCCCGATCGCTGGATTTCCCGCACTCATGCGATGTTACAGTTTACTGAGACTGGAGAATTTTATCTTATTGACTTAGGAAGTCGTAACGGTTCCTTTGTCAATGGTCGTCGGGTAAATATTCCGGTAACTTTAAAAAATGGCGATCGCCTTACCTTCGGTCAAACAGAAATTGAATTTCACTGTCCCCCTCACATTCGCCAAGACAATGAAAATGGTGAAGTCTCGGAAAAGGAAACTTTAACTTCGACTCTCCATGTTAGGCGACTAATGTCAGTAATGGTAGTGGATATTCGTGATTTTACAGTTTTGACCAGACAGTTAGACGAAAAAATTCTTTCCATGTTGGTTGGTAGTTGGTTTCGTCAAGCGGGAGAAATTATCCGCTCTTCTGGTAGTTGGGTGGATAAATATATTGGTGATGCGGTAATGGCGATTTGGTTTCACGGACAAACAGAACTTACCAAAGAAGAAGTAGTGCAAATTTTCCAAGCAATCAGCGATTTGCGTAAAATGACTACAGATTTGAGCAACCAGTATCCTTTACCGTTTCCCTTAAGAATTGGAGCCGGAATCAACACAGGTTATGCGATGGTGGGAAATACTGGTAGTGGCGATCGCCCAGATTATACCGCGATCGGCGACACGGTTAATGCCGCCTTTCGCTTAGAATCTGCTACCAAAGAAATTCACTTGGATGTTGCTTTGGGAGAGGAAACTTATGAATATTTAAGTGAATTTCCCGAAGCTCAAAGACGCTTTCAGCAATACCAGGTAAGTCTCAAAGGTTATGACAATCCGACGATTACTTATGCCACAACTTTTGAAGAGCTAGATAACTTTTTATTAGACAAAATTGTGCGGGATAGTCGCTCGAAGCAGTTATAAAAATTTAAATATTGTCGCGATCGTCGATCCGTGATAATTTTCTCGTTTAGTTTCAAATTATTCTTAAATTCAGCCTGATAACTGGTAACTGTTCGCTGTTAACTGAATCCAATCCCCTAGATTAACTTGACTTGAAATACTTCCGCAAATGTGGTAATCAAGGCTTGGCGTACTTGCTCGATGTCGAGATCCGGAATAAACTGGGCGAGACTACCCACAGGTTTATCCTCGATCCCACAAGGAATAATGTGTTGAAAACCAGTAAGATCGCAGTTGACATTAAGGGCAAATCCGTGCATAGTAATCCAACGTCGGACTTTAATCCCGATCGCTGCAACTTTTCGTCCTTCTACCCAAACACCTGTCAATCCAGAAAGGCGAGATCCTCTCAATCCGTAACCAGCTAATAACTGAATAATTACTTCTTCTAGCTGACGGAGATACCAATGTAAATCTGTTTGATAATAGCGCAAATTGAGGATCGGATAGCCGACGATTTGCCCTGGACAATGATAGGTAACTTCTCCACCGCGTTCGATACGATGAACTTCCCAACCTGTAACAGTGGGGTCAAATTTGAGAAATTCCGTCTTGGCTCCAGTGCCAAGAGTATAGACTGGAGGATGTTCTAATAGTAGCAGAACGTCATCTAACTCAGGATTGCTGAGACGTTGAGCTACCAGGGAATGTTGTTTTTCCCAAGCTTCCATATAGGGGATTAGCCCGTTTTTGTCAACTTTACAATGACGGTTTTTTTTCGGCTCTGTGGCAATTTCAAGAAATGTCAAGCTATGCAAAGGATAATGAAGAGAAATCAAAGGTATCTGTTTTGCACGATACAAGATGCTAGGGTTAAAGTATAAAGCAATTAAACGAGGTTGACGAAGATAAATATCCCACGACTGAACCAATTCAGCGAAAGCTGATTGGAAACATAAAAACTGTTTTAACACATTTTGACAGTGGTGGTGAAGCAAAAAGAAAGAAAAAAGTAAACAATAAATGTTTGATGAATTTTGGTGAAGTTGTTCAGAAACTCCCCCTCAATCTCACTTAAATCCAGCAAGTAATTTGCTGAATAAAAAAGTACAGCAAGATCGCTGGGCAGTGCAAAAACGTCTCAAGTTTTAGAGAATGGAGTAATTAGTATGAAGCTTTTGATCCAGGGCAACAATATTGTAGTCACAGATGCAATTCGCGATTACGTGCAGCAAAAGCTAGAAAAGGCAGTTCAGCATTTTCAAAATATCACCACGAAAGTAGACGTACATCTTTCTGTGGCACGCAATCCCCGGATAAGCAATAATCAGGCGGCAGAAGTAACGGTTTATGCCAATGGACGAGTAATTCGGGCGCAGGTAAGCAGTGAAAACCTGTATGCGAGCATTGATATGGTTGCAGATAAAATTGCCCGTCAGCTAAGGAAGTACAAGGAGAAGCATTTATACAAGAAAACGCACACCCAGCCAAAAACTGGCGAAATGCTGGAAGGGGAACCAGTGGCAGATGATATGATTGGCGATCGCGAACCTCAACTTCCCGATGAAGTTGTGCGTATGAAATATTTTGCGATGCCACCAATGACGATTCGAGAAGCTCTCGAACACCTACAGCTAGTAGACCATGATTTCTATATGTTCCGCAATCAAGAGACTGGCGAGATTAATGTCATCTATCAACGGAATCACGGTGGTTATGGCGTAATTCAACCTCGTAACGGCAACGAAAATCACCTGAATGGTAAAAATGGTCAAGTAGAGATCGAGAATTTAGAAAACCTAGAATCGATCCCGGCAGCTCAAATTTGAATTTAATGTTTTGGTGTGGTGATTTAGTAGTGCGGTGAAAATGAGACGATCGCCAAATCGTCTGAAATGAGAAAATTCTCCAGCAAAATGTCAGTTGTAATTTTTCCTTTGTGGAAAGTGGCAACTGGCTTTTTTCTCATAATTAGGAGCGGTGAGATCGCGCGAAAATTAGCGTTTGCGACAAAATAGGCAAAATTTCTGCCTTAATTCTTTAATTTTTCTTAAAATTCTGATAAAACTTAACCAGGAGTCGTCGGAGAATCAACGATGGGTCTAGATTTAAATGCAATCGATCTGGCTGAGTATATTGATAGCGCCCTGCTTAATCCTACAGCTACACCCGAACAAGTAGTTCACTGTTGTAGCCAAGCAGAGCAATATAAATTTCCCGCAGTTTGTCTTTATCCTAGTGCAGTGCGACAAGCAGCAGAATTTCTGCATGGCAAAAAAACTAAGGTATGTACTGTCATCGGTTTTCCTACTGGGGCTACTACCTCAGCAACGAAGCTTTATGAAGCACAAGAAGCTGTAGAACATGGAGCAGTAGAGTTAGATGTAGTAATTAACTTAGGTTGGTTGAAAGCGGGACAAACAAACGCAGTTTATCGAGAAATAGCCGAAATTTGTGAAGAAACCGGGCAAACTGTCAAGGCAATTCTGGAAACTGCCCTCTTGACAGATGCGGAAAAACGGTTAGCTGCGGAAATATGTATGGATGCAGGCGCAGCTTATCTGAAAACCAGTACGGGTTGGTACGGCGGCGCGACAGTCGAGGATGTGCGACTGTTGAGAGAAATTACGAAAGGGCAAATTGGCATCAAAGCATCTGGAGGAATTCGGACTCTAGAGACTGCCCTCAATTTAATTGCCGCAGGTGCAACTAGGCTAGGGACTTCCCGAGGGCTTGAGTTGTTGAGCCAGCGCGATACCCTAGAAAAGGACTAATCTTACTGGCTTTGAGCAAGACGCGAAGAATAACCAATGAGTCGAACCTATAAAGTAACCGGAATTAATCTTAAGAGTATGCCACTAGGCGAAGCAGATCGTTTAGTGACAATCTTGACACCGGAATTTGGTTTGATTAAAGCAGTAGCACCGGGATCGCGCAAGCACAAATCAAAGCTTCGAGGTAGAAGCGAGTTGTTTGTGGTGAACGAGTTATTAATTGCTAAAGGGCGATCGCTGGATAAAATTACTCAAGCAGAAACTATTGAATCTTATCCAGGTTTAAGTAAAAATTTAGGCAAATTAGCTGTAGCTCAATATCTGGCAGAATTAGTCATCTGCGTGAGTTTGAGCGAACAGCCACAAACAGAACTCTACCAACTGCTCAACGAACATCTGAGACGCTTAGACTGCATAACTACTGGTAGCAATCTAGACTCATCAGCATCAATAATACTCAGCCATTTATGTCAAGCGATATTTCACTTGCTAGCCATAGCAGGAATCGCCCCTGTGGTGGGTAACTGTTGTTTGACTCAGCAACCACTAACACCGGATTTTACTAATGCTGGATGGCGAGTAGGCTTTAGCTTTGAAGCTGGAGGAACGATCGCTTTACCAATTCAGGTAAGCTTAAGTCCCAGCAACAGTAGTGAAACAGAGGCTACAGAAAGGCGATTATTGCCTACACCACGAATCAATAGCAAACTTAATGCTGTTGAACTAACTGGATTACAACAACTTGGGACAGCAGAGTTACCTCAATTTGAGAAAATAATACCAAAGAGGTATCTGAATACCTCTGTGAATACAGCCTGGATAGAGATCGAAAGACTTTTACGGGATTACACGGAGTACCAACTAGGAAAGTCAATTCGCTCGGCTATTCTAGTTGATTCTCTGTATCCGTTACCTTTTTAGGTAAAAAAACTTATTTAATTGTTTGATGAAAACCTGATTAAGTGAAAATGCGAGTATCTGAACTTGAAAAAACAAAATTAGAATCAATAATTAACGATGTGACTAACGAAACTGAAATCTTAGAAGCAGAAACGAGTAACCAAATTTCCTGGGATGATGCGACTTCTTGGGATGAAAGTAATGAAAGTAAGCTAAATGTAGCAGCAAAGACGAAAGGTTTTTTGCCTGTCTTGCAAAATCGCCGCTTCTTAATTCTCTGGAGCGGTCAAGTATTTTCTCAACTAGCAGATAAAGTATATCTCGTGTTGATGATTGCTTTGATTGCCAGTCATTTTCAGGCAGCCAATCAAACAATTAGCGGTTGGGTTTCAGCAATTATGATTGCTTTTACAATCCCAGCAGTGTTATTTGGTTCTCTAGCAGGAGTTTATGTCGATCGCTGGTCGAAAAAAACGGTACTTGTAGCTACAAATCTCTTGCGCGGCGCGATAGTTTTAGCTGTGCCGTTCCTTTTGTGGCTATCTCAGGATCGAACGCCGATTTTTGGCTTACCCGCAGGGTTTTGGGTTTTATTGGGCGTAACTTTTTTAGTTTCAACCCTGACGCAGTTTTTTGCGCCCGCAGAACAGTCGGCGATTCCTTTAATTGTCAAACGTCGGCATTTATTACCAGCTAATTCTCTTTATACAACTACAATGATGGCATTGTTGATTATCGGTTTTGCTATCGGCGAGCCTTTGTTGGAACTGACAGATAAACTGTTAGCTGAATTAGGCATTAACTGGAGTTTTGGCAAAGAAATGATTGTCGGCGGTGCTTACGCGATCGCTGGATTAATTTTGTTACTCCTTAAAACAGGAGAAACCAAAGAAATTTTACCTAAAGAAGAAGAAACACACATTTTTGAAGATATTCGCGAAGGTATTCGCTACTTAGGAAAAAACCATCGAGTTCGCAATGCTTTGATTCAGTTAGTCATTCTCTTCTCGGTTTTTGCAGCGTTAGCAGTATTGGCTGTACGTCTGGCGGAAACTATTCCCGCAATGAAGCCAGAACAATTTGGTTTTTTACTGGCGGCTGGCGGTATAGGTATGGCTTTGGGTGCAGGCTTTTTAGGTAACTGGGGTCAAAGATTTTCTCATACCAATCTTAGTTTGACTGGTTCGTTTGGAGTAGCTGGTTCGTTGGTTGGTTTATCTTTGTTTACCCATCAGCTTTGGCTAGCTTTACTCATGACTACCTTTTTAGGCGCATTTGCTGCTTTAGTCGGCGTACCAATGCAAACGACTATTCAAGCCGAAACTCCCGAAAAAATGCGCGGAAAGGTCTTTGGCTTACAAAATAATGCGGTGAATATTGCTCTCTCTTTGCCTTTGGCGTTAGCAGGCGTAGCAGAAGCTTTTTTTGGTTTAAAGTCAGTTTTTCTCGGTTTGGCGATTTTAGCAGTTACAGGAGGACTCCTAACCTGGTATATTTCCCGTACAGGCTCAGTAATGTCAACTAAAGCAACTAGGAATTAGGGATTAGGGACTGGTGACTGGTAAGAGGGAGAAGACTTGGAGGATAAACTGCTAACTGTTCACTGATAACTGTTCACTGATAACTGAACCTAATCTCTAATCACCAGTCCCCAATACCTATTTGCTTGATTGACTACACCTGTTTTTACTTTAGTTGTAGTCTTCTAATAATATATTTATTTCCGATAAACTGAATGCACATCGCTTGGCTGGGAAAAAAATCACCTTTTTGTGGCAATGTAACTTATAGTCGAGAAATTACTAATTCCTTGTTAGATCGAGGAAATCGGGTCAGTTTTCTCCACTTTGCCCAAGAAGAGTCTATGCAAGAAAACTGGCCTGATTGCCCGGAAGTGTTTTTGCCTTTTATTTATAAATCTCAGGTTTATACAATTCCTACTCCTAATTCGAGTAAAATTCTGACGCGATCGCTGGAACAACTACAACCGGATCTGGTTCATGCTTCTCTAACTTTATCTACTCTCGATTTTCGCTTGCCGGAAATTTGTAGCGAACTTAATTTGCCCTTAGTGGCTACTTTTCATCCAGCTTTTGATAGTAAGTTACGCAATCTCAAATCTAGTACCCAGTTTCTCGCTTATCAATTATATGCACCATTTTTGGCTCATTACGATCGCGTAATTGTTTTTTCTAAGATGCAGCGCGATCTCCTTGTCAAATTGGGTGTCCCAGTGAAGAAGTTAGCGGTGATCCCAAACGGGGTTGATGTGCAAAAATATGCTCCCGGTTTTTCTCATTTTAAATCGGAAGTTAATGCCGAACGATTATTTGTTTATCAAGGTCGCATTTCTACGGAAAAGAATGTCGAAGCTTTGCTCCGGGCTTGGAAGCATTCGGAAATGCACGGAAATAGTAAGTTGGTCATTGTTGGTGATGGACCTTTGACTGCTTCGTTAAAGCCTCTTTACGGAGAAGAATATAACATTATTTGGTTAGGATTTGTTGCTGATGAACGACGACGGATTGAAATTCTACAAGCTGCTGATGTTTTTATTCTACCTTCGTTGGTAGAAGGGCTTTCTCTGTCGTTGCTGGAGGCTATGTCTTGTGGGGTTGCTTGTTTGGCGACTGATGCAGGGGCTGATGGGGAAGTTCTCGAAGATGGTGCAGGTGTAGTTCTTTCTACTCAGGGGGTAACGACGCAGTTGAAAACGCTTTTACCTTTATTTCGGGATCATCCGGAGTTAACTTCGCTGTTGGGACAAAAAGCGCGATTGCGCGTTTTAGATCGTTATACTCTTAGTCGTAATATTACCCGTTTAGAAAAATTGTATGTTGATGTGCTGCGATCGCGCCACGTTCAACTTAGTCGTGGTTATAGACACTGAAATTATCGCTATTTCTATAGTGAAACAATTCTGTCGAAAGAAGCAGGAATTTAAGGCGAAAATTTGGGAAAATTGAGGAAAAATGGGTTTGGTAGTTTAACCAACCCCTACTTTTCCCATAATTTCTCATGCGTGTAAGCCTGATTCACAATCCGACGGCTGGTGGAGGAAATGTTTCCCGCGATCGCTTAATCAAATTACTGCGTACTATGGGATACAATCCTCGTTACCAGTCTACAAAAGATCCTGAGTTCCCCTCTATCCTTGACGATCCGCTCGATCTGGCGATCGCCGCAGGTGGGGATGGTACAGTGACGAAAGTAGCTGTAAATTTGCCCGAATCAAATCCAGCGATCGCGATTATACCTTTGGGAACTGCTAACAATATTGCGACCGATTTGGGAATTATCGGGACTCCAGAAGAAATTATCCAATCTTGGGCTACCGCATCTCGTCAAAGTTTCGATCTTTGGACTGCATCAGGATCTTGGGGTCGTCGTCTTTTTCTCGAAGGATGTGGTTTAGGTATGCTCACCTTAGCTGCTTTGGATATGCACCATCGCGAGATTTCTGTTAGCGATCCCAGTGAAAAATTAGCGATCGCTCGCCATGTCTTGCGGAAAAAGGTCATGGAGTGCGAACCTATAGCCGTAAGTGCTTGTTTAGGCGATCGGGTTATCGAAGGTCATTTTCTCTTCCTGGAAATGCTTAATATTGGCTTTGTTGGTCCGAGGCTGTCAATTGCATCGAAAATCGATCCCACCGATCGCTGGCTCGATCTTGCTTATCTAGAAGAGGAAGGACGTTCGGCTTTACTGGAATGGCTCGATACGGAAACTACTTCTACTGATATCATACCAATCACGTTCTCTCGCTGCCAACAACTAAATCTCTCCTGGCGAAAATCACCTATCCGTGTCGGAGACGACTTTTTCCCAGAAACCGACTTTGATAATTCTCAAGTCCCTCAACAAGCAGAAATCAGCCTTGCACCCCGCACCCTAACTATTTTGACACCAAAAAGCTATGATAATTAACTAATAACTATTAACTGGTAAATTTATCATCAATGCAGCTACTAAATCTTACTTAAAAGCAGCACTGTTTTCTTTTCTACTAAAAATTGAAGCTACCTATTAATCAACTCATTAATTATTTGCGCCTCCTCCACTTCAAAAACCCCTCAGCAAATCCCCCTTTGCGTCTTGGCGTCTTGGCGCGAAAAAATTAATAATATTTTATCTACCCACCAACCAACCTAATCTAGTTGGCTGTTCATAAATCTTCTTCAAAGTATTAACATCTCGCGGAGAAATTGCAGGTGGATTTGCTACTTGAGAGTAATAAAGAGCATCGGTTTCTTGTTGGGAATGTCCCCAAATTCCTAAAGCGTGACCTATTTCATGACGCGCTGTAGCTAAAGTTTGTCTTTCGCTCATTCCTGTACTTAATTCGATCGTCATTCGATGAGCTAAAATAAGTGAATTATCTTCTTTTACTCGCAGATAAAATTCATAGCTAGTGAGGGCGGTTCGAGCGCGTGGGGGCTTGGTTTCGCCTGTTTCCAAGTCAATTATTTCCCGTAAACTAGGACGCTTCCTTTTAATAATTAAATCGGCTTGTGCGACGTTTTCAACTTCTTGTAAAGGTAAATATTTGTCCCACTCTTCTATTGCTTTGGTAACTGCATTTACCCAATTTAAAAAGCGAATGTCACTAGCTACATTTTCATCGGGATTGAGTGGGCGATCGAGATAATATTTAATTGGAAAATTAGACCAAATTAAATAACCTAGAGGCGTAGATTTTACTTGGGAAAAATAGTCACCACTACGGTTTTTCCTCGACCATTGTGCTAGAGAAGGTGGTAAAGGATGAACTTTTAACTCTGGTAAAGAAGACCGGGAAGTTTCTGCGGCAATTTTCCCCGTACCTGCCAAAATAAAGAGTAAACTTGTGGCGATCGCGATTCCGAAAATACTCCAACGTCGCCACCATTTACACTTTCTCATACCATTAAAAGTATTCTTTGTCAACCACATAAAGCTGAATAATTCTTAAACTCTCAACTTTCAGCCAACCCAACCTGCACTCAAAACAATCGTTAAACCGATAAAAACGATACTCAGTATCCAAGTAACGCGATTGAGAGTAGTTTCTGCACTCTTAGCGCTAGTAAACAATTGTGCTTGTCCACCAATACCACCAATTCCATCTCCTTTGGGAGAATGCAACAAAACTAAAATAACCAGCAAAAAAGCTGAGACTACCCAGATAATTTGTAAAAGTTGGTAGACTGTCATCGAGGAAAAATCTCCTTAGTAACCGAAAAATTTGTCCAAAGTTAATAGCTAGTCATCAGAGGACTAGCTATCACAAATTCAATCCTAACAGGTTGTCCCTGCTTTAAACTCACAAAGAAATGCGCACTGGCGTACGATTTGGTTTCACCTCAAACTCTACAGGAGTAATCATAGAACGACCAGTCATTTCCGTTGGTTGAGGTAATTGTAAGATTTCGAGAATAGTTGGGGCAATATCTGATAAACGCCCATCAGATCGCAAAGCAACATCAGTTCCGTGTCCGGGAATTTTCCGACCTTCTCCTTCTACCAAGATAAACGGTACAGGATTAGTAGTATGTGCTGTCCAGGGATTTCCTTGTTCATCGCGCATATACTCAGCATTACCGTGATCGGCGATAATGATGGCAGTTCCGCCAACTTTGCTGATACTTTCCAGCAGTTGTCCCAAACATCGGTCTACAGTTTCAATTGCTTCAACTGTAGCTTCGATGTTACCAGTATGCCCGACCATATCAGGGTTAGCGTAATTAATCACCACCAGAGAATATACTTGTTTCTCGATCGCCGTGCAAGCTATATCAGTAACAGGTTGAGCCGACATTTTCGGTTCGCGATCGTAGGTAGGAACCATTGGAGAGTTAATCAGTTCGCGATCTTCACCTGCAAACGGTTCCTCAATACCGCCATTAAAGAAATAGGTAACATGAGGATATTTTTCTGTTTCCGCAGTCCGAAACTGCCGCAAACCATTTCTAGCAATCACTTCACCCAAAATATTATTCAAATTTTGGGGTTCAAAAGCAACTGGAACAGGTAAACGGGAGTCGTACTGAGTGAAGGTAACAAAGCTGAGGGGTTCAATTTGTTCCCGTTCAAACCCTGAAAAGTCAGCTTGGACAAAAGCACTGGTTAATTGTCTCGCGCGATCGGGACGGAAATTAAAGAAAATTATCCCATCCCCTGGTTTCACTGCGCCCGGAGCAACTCTAGTGGGAATGACAAACTCGTCAGTGACATCTTCAGCATAGCTATTTTTGAGAATTTGGACGGGAGAAATTCCTTCCCCCTCACCATCTCTCGTCATGAGATCGTATGCTTTTTTCGTTCGATCCCAGCGACGATCTCTATCCATTGCATAATAGCGACCACCGATCGTGACAATTTTGCCGATGCCGATTTTGTCTGTATAGTCTTGAATTTTTTGTATGACTTTGACTCCCTCCGTCGGATTTGTATCGCGACCGTCAGTAATAGCGTGGATACAGACATTCTCGATTTCTTGGGACTTAACTAAATCGAGAAGTCCCAGCAAATGATTCAAATGAGAATGTACGCCTCCTTCAGAGCATAATCCGATGAGGTGAAGTTTTCCTTGGCGCGATCGCACTTCTTGGCAAATTTTTACCAGTGCTGGGTTACGCAACAGAGAACCGTCTTCGATTGCATCACTGATGCGTACTAATTCTTGCGGTACTACTCGTCCAGCCCCAATGTTCAGGTGTCCTACTTCCGAGTTACCCATTTGACCTTCTGGTAATCCTACATCCTTTCCAGAGGTACGAATTAAGGTATTCGGGTATGTTGCCCACAGACTATCCATTACTGGCGTAGACGCAGCAGCAATAGCATTTGCCTCCGTTGCTTCGCGATAACCCCAACCATCTAAAATAACTAGCACCACCGGAGATACAGGTGCTTGTTGTCTCATAATTGTTGCCCTATAGTGTCTATTTCACAGTCATGATAATAATAACAGGAGTTATCTGTTCGGACTGATTTTTACTTTTTTTTAGCTCTAGCAAAAATTTTTTGCCAAATTGAGCTTAATGTCATCAATCTCTAACTTAAATTTCCTTTTCCGACTACATTTAACTGGTTTTACGCTTGTGAATATATGAGCGCAAGGGCTAGAAACAAGTATTTCTACTCCATTGCGCTGACAAATACAATTTTAGTTGGTAAACTGGACTTAGGTGAAATAAACTGGGAGAAACAGATAAATCTGGCATTATTTCACAAGGTTTTTAGTTAATAGTTTTAAACCCGAACATTAGGTTTTCTCGCTCCAGCGATCGCACCAATCATTGATGCTACTAAACCAAGGAGAGAACCAAAAATAAATGACCAAGCTACTTTGGCTGCGTTAACCGTAGCTTGAGCAGTATTGAGATTGGGGACGTTATTTGGGATCTCTACGCCACCCGGTTCTTGCACTCGATCGATAATTTCTCCAGCATTGGAAACAACTACGCCGAAAGTACCGCTAACTCCACTAGCAAGTAGCCAGGAACTAATCGCTAAAGTAGTCGCCCACAGAATTGCTCCATTCAATAAAGCTGTTTTATTATTCATTGGTCCACAGGTACGAGCCATTACCCAAGCACCAATAAATAGGGAGATAAACAAACTAATAATTGACCAAATTCCTACTCCAAGTCCTACAGCACTAGCTTCATTTGTATCTGCTACGCTGAAGCCAATTGCTGCTCCTAATGCACTCAATACTAATTGAGTGCTAATGGCAATTACAATTCCTGCAAAAATTGGACCCCAGCGAACGCGATCGTGATAATCAACTACTGAATTAACGACTACAGGATCTCTAACATCTTCTCTGGTTTGCTCTGTGTATGACATTTTCTCTTTCTCTCTCCCGCTTCTTTTTTTGGCTAGTGATGACATTTAAAACTTTTAAAGTTAATTTTAAGAAAGATTTATTATTTTCATATCTGTCATGAGGTAGAAGGATAGATATTTGAATCTATTTAGTTGGTGAATTTTGATTTTTCTGCCTCGTCTTCAAAAACTGATTTTTTCAAGAAATATTCGCTCTAAAATCATCTATCGAAAGAGATAAATTATTTTCTGAATTATTAAAAATTATAATTAGGAGTGGGGATTAAATTAAACTAATCAGTCGCAGGAAGGAAGGATTAAAATTTCGAGAAATATTAGAGTAAGAGCAGATCTAGAACTTAACCAAATTGGAATTTGTTAAATGGCTCTCCATAAAATAGAAGATTTTAATCCTCGATACCGCGAAGAAGCTTTTGATGGTGAAGATTTCAAAGGTTTGAATGTTTATGCGGGTAGAACCGACGAAAAAATAGGTACAATTGATAACGTTCTCGTTGATGAAATGGGTCGTTTCCGCTATTTAGTAATTGATACTGGTTTCTGGATTTTTGGGAAAAAAGTTTTATTACCAGTTGGTCGCTGTCATGTTGATGCAGATGCACAAAAAGTTTATGCGGTGGGACTTGCGACTAAAGATCAAGCGGAAAATTTACCTCCTTATGATGAAACTATCAACTTGGATTACAATTATGAAGAGCGAGTGCGGGATATTTACCGTAAGCCACCTGTAGGAAGGTCTTCCCGAGTAGAAATGACACCACCTGTGGAAGGTTCTGGAGTGGTAGGATCGAGAGCGAAAGTACCGCAACCGGAAAGCCCAAGGATCGAGAGCGAAGTTCACGAGTACAAGGAAAAACCTGTAACTGCGGAACGAGAACAAGTTCGCGACGATCGCGATCGATACAGATACGATCTCGAACCGGAACTTTATCAAATGAGCGAGATCGATCATCAAAAGTTCAAGCTTTATGAAGAACGACTGGTTGCGAGTAAAAGTCGTCGTCAAGCGGGTGAAGTCGAAATTGGTAAACGGGTGGAAACAGACACCGCACGCGCATCGGTTCCAGTGGAAAAAGAACGAGTTATCATCGAACGCAATGCTCCCAAAAAGGGTAAGATTCCCGCTAAACCAGGTGAAGCTGACTTCCATTCAGGAAAAGTAGCGGAAATGGAAGTTTATGAAGAAAAAGCTGAGATTGACAAGCAAGCATTCGTCCGCGAAGAAGTCGATATCCACAAAGAAGTCGATACAGAACAAGTAGAAGCTACCGAAAAACTTCGTCGCGAAGAATTAGATATCGATACTGAAGGACGTTCAGTAGTCAACCGCGATCGCCGTTCCTAATTTGTTTAAACTGGCGCGATCGCCCATCTATCACCAAAGTTTAGCAAAATTAAATAGGGAGGAAAAATGAATAATATTTTGCATTATCTCTCTGCAAGTGCAGTAATGCTAGCAATAGCAATGGGTTTTTGTACAATTGATATTAGCGAAACCTCGGCTCAAGATTCACCTGAAGTTGGTTTTCCTGATGTAACTGCTGATTATTGGGCAAATCCATTTATTCAAGTTTTAGCTGAACAAGATATTATTGTTGGCTATCCTGATGGCACTTTTCGACCCACAGAAAATGTCGATCGCGATGAATTTGCCGCCATGATTCGCCAAGCTTTTAATCAAGAACAAATTAAAAAAATTCCTAGCGGTAGTGTTTTTAATGATGTTCCTGCTGATTATTGGGCTGCACCTCCAATTGAAGAAGCTTATGAAACAGGCTTCCTGAAAGGTTATCCAGAACAGATGTTTCTTCCCAAACAAGAAATCACGAGAGTTGAAGCCTTAGTTTCTTTAACAAACGGTTTGGATATTAATTACGACCAACCCATTTCAACCGAAACTTTTGCAACTCCAGAACAAACAGCTTTAGAAATTGAAACTGCTCCTAAAAAACGTCGAGTCATCAAAAATCGTTTGGCGTTTCCCCTCGCATTTACAGCTTTAATGCAACCAATTTTAAGCATTCCCAAAGCAGTTGCTCAACCCGTACAAACTGAACCTGAAACTATCGCAGCCGCAGGACAAACTCGCACACCAGGGGCTACCGCAGCAGATATTATTCAGTTTTATGAAGACGCTGACCAAATTCCTGAATACGCTATTGATGATGTAGCCGCCGCAACTAAATCCAATATTGTTGTTAACTATCCCGAACCTCAATTTCTCAATCCGAATGAGTTTCTTAACCGAGGTGCAGCCGCAGCTTTAATTCATCAAGCAATGGTTTATCAAGGTAAATTACAGCCTCTCGAAGCTAATGTTAATGCGGCGGAATACATTATTACCGATACATCTCAAACTGAATAAAATATAGTTTGATTGGCACAATTTCAATTCCTAAAACTGGTAAAATTTTAGAGACGTAGCATTGCTACGTTTCTACAACTAATTAAATGCTATCTCAAGACAATTATTAATAAAAATTTTCGGGGCGCTTAATACTGTACGCCCCTACTCAACTCAGGTTTCACTGACTAATAAAATTACTGACAAATTGCTTGACAAATGCCTAATTTAATGCTTCGGCAGTAGCAGGAGAAGCAGCCAATTCTTCCAACTTTTCTTGCTGATCTTGGGCAATACAAGCTTGAATGCAATTCTCGATATCACCTTCTAAAGCAGGTGCGAGAGTAAAGTTTTGACTCAGGCGATGGTCAGTAATGCGATTATCTTTGTAATTGTAAGTACGAATTTTCTCAGAACGAGAACCAGTACCCACTTGAGAACGCCTCATCGAACTAACTTCTTGTTGTTGCTCTTGTAGCTTCATTTCATAAAGTTTAGCCCGCAAAATTTGCATCGCGCGTTCGCGGTTTTGCAGTTGCGATCGCTCCTCAGTACAAAAAATTCTAATTCCAGTCGGCTTGTGGAACAAGTCTACTGCGGTTTCTACTTTGTTAACGTTTTGTCCGCCAGCGCCACCCGAACGAGCAGTTTTCAGTTCAATCTCGCCGGGATCGATTTCGATTTCCACATCATCGACTTCTGGCATTACTGCTACTGTCGCCGTAGAAGTATGAACCCTTCCTCCAGCCTCGGTGACAGGTACTCGCTGAACGCGATGAACGCCAGCTTCGTATTTCAGTTTACTGTAAACTTGCTCCCCTTGAATTTCCAGGATTGCTTCTTTAAAGCCACCCATATCAGCCGGAGACTCACTAACTAACTTCACCGTCCAATTTTGGGATTCAGCATAGCGAGAGTACATTCGCACCAGATCGCCTGCCCAGATACTCGCTTCATCGCCACCAGTACCAGCGCGAATCTCCAACATAATATTTTTGTCATCGTTGGGATCGCGGGGCAAGAGCAAAATTGTCAGGCGATTTTCTAATTCTTCTAACCGAGATTCCAATTCTTCAACTTCCAGAGTTGCCATTTCCCGCAACTCAGGTTCAGAATTAGATTCTTTGACAATCTCTCTTGCACCAACTAACTCTTCTTGGGTATCTTTCCAAGTTTGATAAGTATTAACCGTTTCTTCCAGAGAAGAACGGGCTTTTGCTACCTTTTGCAACTCATCAGGATTAGTAGCAATATCGGGATCTGCCAAACGTTTCGTCAACTCCTTAAAAGTTTGTTCGACAGATTGAAGTTTTTCTAAAAGGTATATTTCCGCCACAATTATTACTCCTTGCGCTCGAATTAAAAAAATAGCTTGCTTTGTCTACCTCTCCTTAAACGACGCAAACCCAGCATGAAAAACTGCTGGGTGCGTCAAGCAAACAATTCAAGCTATTTCTCTTTTTTGCTGGTATCGAGCATTCCGTATTTACGCAAGAAGCGATCAACCCGTCCTTCAGTATCGATAATCTTCTGCGTTCCTGTAAAGAAGGGATGATTACCAGACCAGACATCGACGTGAATTTCTGGTTGAGTGGAACCAACAGTCATGACAACTTCGCCGTTGCAGATGACTTTCGCTTCTGGATACCATTCTGGATGAATATCAGGTTTGGGCATTGTTATCCTCTTAGCTCGCAATAATCCTTGAAGATTTTTGATTTTTCTTTTTTTATCTTCGGTCGATCGCCCGCTAACTATTATTTTAACAAGTACAAATAGCGATCGCCGCTTGGGTTGCTAGCGCTACCGCACCAAGCGCAGCCAAATATTCGTTTATCGTTTTGAGTATTGGGGTGCTTTGCGAGCTTTGTGTAAGCCGTATTTTTTCCGCTCTTTTGCCCGTGGATCGCGTCTGAGATAGCCTTCAGTTTTCAGAGGCTGGCGATTTTCTGGGTCTAACTGACACAAAGCTCTAGCTACTCCTAGTTTAACGGCATCTGATTGACCAGTCAGCCCGCCACCATGAGCTTTGACTAAAATGTCGTACTCATTTTCGACACCCAAAGTCTCTAAAGGAGCTTTGACCGAGGAAATATAACTAGGATTGCGGTTAAAATAATCTACTCCTGGTTTGCCATTAACGACGATTTCACCGCTACCGGGGACTAAACGGACTCGCGCGATCGAACTTTTACGGCGACCTGTACCCCAATAAACTACTTTATCTGTAGATTCTGTTGCTTGCATTAGCCTTCTCCCACGGGAATTGTTTTAATTTCTAATGTTTCAGGTTGTTGTGCTTGGTGAGGATGCTCCGAACCAGCATAAACTTTTAGTTTCGTAAACAGTTTGCGACCCAAAGAAGTTTTGGGTAACATTCCTTTGACCGCTTCTTCAATAATTCTTTCTGGCAAGCGCTTTTGTAAATGAGTAAAGCTTTCTGTCTTCATACCACCCGGTCTTCCGGAATGGCGACGGTAAACTTTTTGACTTCTTTTTTTGCCTGTTACCGCGACTTTTTCGGCGTTAATAACGATTACAAAGTCACCTGTATCCAGATGAGGGGTAAAAGTTGGTTTATTTTTCCCTCTGAGAATTCCAGCAATTTCGCTTGCTAGCCGACCCAATCTTTGGTCAGCAGCATCGACAACATACCATTTTCGCTCTAAATTTTCCTGAGTAGGAAGGGGTGTTTTGTTCATCTTAACTATTTAGTGATTACAAGTTATTTGTTAGCTACAAGCAGCGATAACTAACTACCAAAGACAAATAAAGGTTGAGTATCAAACCAGACTTCTTTAGGAAAAGGAAATTCCGGATAGCCTACCCTTAACAAACATAAACCTTTGGCGGGGGCAGCATACTTAACTTCTTCGCGTCTTTGATTCCGCCAAATCTCGGTAAACTCCAAGAGCGATCGCTTCGAGGAACCTACTTCGACGAGCATTCCTACTAGCAGTCTTACCATCCCGTACAAAAATCCATTTGCTTGAATTTCAATATTCAGAAATGCTCCTCGGCGATAGCATTCTGCGGCTTGGATTTCCACCCAAGAATGGCGGCGAGCCGAGCCAGCCCGATGAAATGCTGCGAGGTGGTGTTTTCCGAGCAAAGGAGTTAAAGCTGCTTGGATGGAAGACTCTTCCAGAGGCGCTAGATAATAATGCCAACTAAACGGCGTTACAAACAAATTCGATCGCCCTTCGGTGTAGATCGTATAACGATAGCGCCGCCAACTCGCACTAAAGCGAGCGTGCCAGTCTGGAGCGACAGCCGCCGAACCTCGGATTAAAATATCATCTGGCAACCAGGAGTTAAGGACTTTTTCCCAGCGTTCGGGGGGAATTGGACTCTGATGCTCAAAATGAGCTACCTGCGCGGCAGCGTGGACTCCAGAATCAGTTCGTCCGGCTCCATGTAAGGTTACGGGATGTCCGAGAATTTTCGCTAAAGCTGTTTCAATCTCTTCCTGGACTGTCCGATGGTTCGGTTGGCGTTGCCAACCATGAAAATTAGTGCCTAGGTATTGGATTACCAAGGCAATTCGCTGTCGCTCAGGCTGTGAGTGTAGATTATCGTTTTTCATCTATCAACCAAAAGCGCGATCGCTTTGTCCCAACGTTCTTAACCACGTCTGTACTAACTAGCCGACCGCAAAATGGATAAATTTAAATCAGTTCGATAATCGCCATTTCAGCATTGTCGCCGCGACGACGCTTAGTGCGGACAATTCGGGTATACCCTCCTTGACGATTTCCATAGCGATCTTGAACGTTCGCAAACAGAGCATGAACTAAATCTTTATCGTAAAGATAGCCAATTGCCTGTCTTCTCGCTGCCAAAGAGCCATTTTTGGCAAGAGTAACCATTTTGTCCACTTCTTTGCGCACTGCTTTCGCGCGAATTAAAGTAGTTTTAATTTGACCGTGACGAATTAATTCTGTCGCCAGCGATCGCAGTAAAGCCCGACGTTGGTCGGCTGGTCTTCCTAATTCTGGTACTTTACGCCGATGACGCATTTTTTTCTCCCGTTCTGTTTTACTCGACAAAAAACTTTGCTTGTAGCTAATTTACTTAACCAGCTTTTGATTTTTCTTGGGGAAGGGTAATTCCCATATGTCGCTGTAAAGCTTCGATTACTTCTTCAGCCGACTTTTGACCAAAGTTTTTGATTTCCAAAAGGTCTTCTTGGCTGTAGTCAAGCAAATCTGCCACTGAGTTAATTTGCGCCCGTTTTAAACAGTTATAAGCACGTACTGACAACTGTAGTTCTTCGATCGGAATTTGACGGGCTTCATTATCCTTATCATCGTCTTCTTCGTCAAGCTCTTGAATGTTGAGATCCTTAATCGGGTTAAACAAATCAACAACAATACCTGCTGCTTGCGAAAGAGCTTCATCTGGCTTTAAACTGCCATTAGTCCAGATCTCCAACGTTAGTCGATCTTTTGCTAAAGAACCATCGGCAAGTGTATCTTCGACGCTGTAATTAACCTTAGTAACAGGCATAAATACCGCATCAATTTGCAGGAAATCTAAAGATGTAGTTTCATCCCTGCCTCGATCTATGGCTCGATATCCTTGACCTTTTTCAATGCGAAACTCCATTTCCAGTTTGGCATCTTCGGAAAGAGTCGCTACATACTGGTTCTGATCGACAACTTCTATTTCTGAGGGGAGATCGAACTGAGCCGCCGTTACTGTACCGGGTCCTGTTGCCACGAGCCGACCAATTTGAGGTGTCGAGCTATAACTTTTGAAGACAATCTCTTTCATATTTAAAAGGATTTCTAAGACATCTTCTCGTACCCCTTTAATGGTCGCAAATTCGTGACTTACTCCCGCAATACGGACGGCTGTCACTGCGGCACCGTCCAGATTAGATAATAAAACCCTTCTCAAGGCGTTCCCAACTGTCGTGCCTTGACCGCGATCTAGAGGTTCTAGGACAAATTTGCTATATTGACTTTGATTCTTGTTAGTCTTGGACTCGACACACTCAATTTGAAACCCCACAGAGTGACCTCCCTTGTTCATAAAACCTCACCGTAAGTTGCAAGGGATTTTGCTGTTACCCTTGCCCAGTGAGAAGAATATTCGTGCTTTTGAGTTACGATCCTCGTTGCGCTGCGTTCGCTACGCGCTTTGCCCTTCGGCGCAGCCATCGCTACTTTCACAGAAAGAATTTTTGTTTACCTTCGCTGAACGAGCAGCTATAAGTTAATTCCAGCAAGGAGCTTGCCCTTGAATTCTTCCTGCTTCCTGCAACGATTGCTCAATTACACTCGACGCCGCTTCGGGGGGCGGCAACCGTTATGTGGTATCGGTGTTACATCGCGAATCAGGGTTATTTCTAATCCAGCAGCTTGTAAAGCTCGAATAGCGGTTTCTCTACCTGCTCCTGGACCGCTAACCATTACTTCTACTTGACGCATTCCTTGTTCAATTGCCCGACGTGCTGCACTGTCTGCTGCTGTCTGCGCGGCGAAGGGAGTACCTTTTTTTGCTCCTTTGAAGCCACTCGAACCAGAAGATGCCCAGGATATTACGTCACCTCTGGTATCGGAAATTGTGACAATTGTGTTATTAAATGTGGAGGTAATATGAGCTACTCCGTTGGGAACATTGCGTTTTTGCTTTTTTGCACCACTTTTTTTTGTTGGTCGCGCCATCTTGTTTTACTTTGAGATAGTTCAACTAATTTGAGTTACCTTAATCTGGTAGTTCTCTTTATTTATTTGCTGTCCGCTTTAAGCTATTTAGCGAAACGGAAAATTTTTCTGCTGGCTGCAATTGTGACTTGACAGATATTACTTCTGAAGTCTTTGCCTAACCTATTTCTTGGCTGCAGCTTTTTTCTTGCCAGCTACTGTCAGTCGTCTACCCCTACGGGTTCGAGCATTAGTTCTGGTTCGCTGCCCCCGCACTGGTAAACCGGAACGGTGACGGCGACCGCGATAGGTTCCTATATCAACTAAGCGCTTAATATTCATCGATTCCCAACGTCTCAAATCTCCTTCGACTTGATACTTACTCTCGATGTGCGATCGCAAAGTTGCTACTTCTTCGTCAGTTAAATCTCGTACTCTTGTATCTGGATTAATACTTGTGTTCTCCAAAATTTCTTGAGAACGAGATAAACCGATACCGTATATATAAGTCAGACCTATTTCAACACGCTTGTCACGCGGCAGGTCTACTCCACTAATCCGTGCCACTCTCTTTTCTCCCTAATCAGCGCTGTTTTCCTACTAATTTTTCTCAGCTCATCAAACTAATCATTGATTCGCTGTTTACTAGCCTTGGCGTTGCTTGTGCTTTGGGTTTTCGCAAATCACCATGACTCGACCGCGCCGTCTGATGACGCGGCATTTTTCACAAATTTTTTTTACTGAGGCTCGAACTTTCATGCTTTTTCTGGCGACGCTGCAAACATTGCATTATATCAGTTTTTGGGCGTTTATTTCTATAACTATAACTATTTACAAATTTTCAATAGCTACTCTTTAGTTATACTTATTTCTTTCTCAAACGATAAGTAATTCTTCCTTTACTCAAGTCGTAAGGAGTCAGTTCTACTTTCACTCGGTCTCCGGGCAAAATTTTGATGTAGTTGCGACGGATTTTACCAGAAATATGAGCGAGAACTTTATGTTCGTTATCTAGCTCTACGCGAAACATAGCATTAGGCAGTGATTCTGTCACCGTGCCTTCCATTTCAATTAAATCTTGTTTAGCCAAGTTTGTTAACCCTCCATTGCGAATAAGACGCGAATTTAAGTTATCTGAGTTTAGTGACTATCATTCTCGTCTTGGATTTTGTTGAGTATTTGGTTTAATATATTTTATCAAAAATTTACTAAATTCAACTAGCTACACAAAAACCCTATTATAATGATACTCGAAAAAGAAATCCAGAAAAAGGCAAACTTATTAAGTAAGTCTCGATCTGGCTAAGTATTCCTGTCGCTTACAACTAACTTTTTTCAAGAGTTATCAAGAAGCGATCGCCTCTAAGAGAGACTCAGTTACTTGTTCGGGATGGCGATCGCCGTCAATTGACTGCAACAATTGGCGCTGACGATAAAAATCGATCAAAGGTTCTGTTTGCTCGCGATAGACATCCAAACGCCGACGAATTGTTTCTTCAGTATCATCGAGACGACCTCGTTTAAGCAGTCGTTCAACCAAAACTTCATCCGGTACTTCTAAATTCAACACCCAATCGTACTTTTGACCCAAGCCTGCCAAAAGTTGTAACA
Source organism: Oscillatoria salina IIICB1 (assembly GCF_020144665.1). NCBI lineage: Bacteria > Bacillati > Cyanobacteriota > Cyanophyceae > Oscillatoriales > Oscillatoriaceae > Oscillatoria > Oscillatoria salina. The sequence continues at coordinate 25,811 of NZ_JAAHBQ010000016.1, forward strand.
AAAACTCAGCTTGAGTTACATTCCGAGGAAAGCCATCAAGAATCCATCCTTCTCGAGCATCGGATTGACTCAAACGTTCTCGAATCAAATCCAAAATCAATTCATCAGGTACAAGTTCCCCAGCATCAACATACTTTTGAGCCTTTTGTCCCAAGAGAGTATTTTCCTTAATCGCATTGCGTAGAATTTCCCCGGTTGAAATATGAGGAATTTCTAACGAACTCGCCAAACGTCCTGCCTGAGTACCCTTCCCTGCTCCCGGCGCTCCCAAAAAAATTAATCGCGTCACTCCTTCTTTTACACAGCAACCAAAAGAAGCAAAAGTAAAAAGAGCTAAGGGAAACATCTTTTTACTTTCTACTTCCTTAATGCGTGTCCTCCAAATTAATTATGTACAAAAAACATTTTTCAATTACTGCTTGACCATTCCTTCATAGCGCTGGGAGATCACGTAAGTTTGAATTTGTTTAGCTGTATCGATCGCCACACCCACCAAAATCAGTAAAGAAGTAGCACCAAAGCCTCTAAAGGTAGCGACATTAGTAGCACTTTCTACTGCGGTAGGTACTGTTGCCACAATACCCAGAAAGATTGCACCTAAAAAAGTCAAACGATTTAATACTCCCTCCAGATATTCGCTAGTAGCCTTACCAGGGCGAATTCCGGGAATACTAGACCCCATCTTTTTCAAATTTTGCGACATATCGACGGGGTTAACAATTAAAGAAGCGTAAAAGTAACTGAAGAACAGAATTAACAGCAAATAAGTCACCAAATAAGGCCAATCACCAGGTCTTAAAGCATTGGCTACTCCCACCAAAACTCGATTAACTCCTGCCAGAAAACCTGTACTTTCTTCAGGACTAATAAATCTAGCGAGAGATGAAGGTATAATCAAGACTGCTGAGGCGAAAATAATCGGCATCACACCACCTTGATTAAGACGCAAGGGCAAATAAGCAGTCCTTTCGCGATAAAGACGACGCCCTACTTGACGACGAGCAGAAATAATCGGGATGCGGCGAGTTCCTTCTTGGACGAAAACGATGCCGACAATCATCACTAAGAAAACCAAGAGCAAGATTACCACTTGAGCTACGGTTTCTCTACCCCCTTGTTGAGCAAACTCAATGGTCTGACCTAGAGTTCTTGGTAAAACTGCGGCGATGTTGACGAAAATTAGTAACGAAGCACCGTTACCAATTCCTCGCTCAGTAATCAACTCTGATATCCACATCACGAACATCGAGCCAGCAGTTAGTGCTAAAACTGTTTCAATCACAAACCAGAGTCCGGGATTAACCGCAAAAGGTCTGAGTAAACCGACTGTAATCGCCGTACTTTGAATAATTGCCCAGCCTAGTGCAACATAGCGAGTAATCTGAGAAATTTTTCTCCGTCCCGCTTCTCCTTCATTTTTCTGCAAATTTTCTAAGGCGGGAATTGCAGCAGTGAGAAGCTGCATGATGATTGAAGCATTAATGTAAGGTAAAATGCCCAGAGCAAAAATACCCAAGGCAGAAAGACCGCCTCCTGTAAAAATGTCCAATAATCCGGTAATCGGACTATTCTGAAGCTGTTCGGCAAACCTAGTGCGGTCAATTCCTGGTACGGGTATAAAAACGCCGAACCTGACTAAAATTATCAAACCAACGGTGACAAGCAGCCGACCTCGAAGCCCGGCAGCTTGTGCCATTTGCATAAAAGTTTCTTGAGCCGTTGGTGTTTTTTCTCGACTAACTACCATAAAGGGCTACCTCTAGAAAGTTGGCAGGGAGCGTAAGTTGCGAGGTTTTCCCCATCAAACTGCAACTTCCTCAATTGGAACTTGAGGAGCGAATTGCACCGAACCTTGTCCGTACCTAATGGTTAGATAATTATCCATAGGTAAACCGAGGTTCGAGCCGATCGCGTCCTAAGCGATCGCTTCGCAACTGCCACCAGCAGCCTCTATTTTTTTGCGGGCGCCAGCAGTAAAAGCCGCAGCTTTTACCTGAAGGGGAACGTTTAATTCTCCATCGCCGAGAATTTTCAACGGTCCATCATTGCTGGTAACGATACCCCTTTCCATCAAAGAGGCGAGGGTTACTTCTGTGTTGGCAGGCAGCGATGCTAACTTACTTACATTAATCGTAGTGTAACGGCGTTTGTTAACTACAGTAAAGTGTTTTAATTTAGGAATCCGGCGATACAGAGGCATTTGTCCGCCTTCAAAGCCTGGTTTGGTTCCGGTACCTGAGCGAGATTTTTGTCCCCGCATACCTTTACCACAACTAGCGCCTTGTCCGGCAGAAATCCCGCGCCCAACGCGGCGAGGGCGCTGTTTTGAGCCTTCTTTTGGTCCAATATTATTAAGTCTCATAATTTTCTTCCCATCTGCACAATATTTGCAGGCAAAAAAGTTTCTCCTAAGCGTAAAGCTTTTCGACCGAAACTCCTCTTTCTTCTGCTACTTCGGAAAAAGTACGGATACTTTCTAAAGCATCAATTGCTGCTCTAGCGTTATTTAAAGGATTATTAGAACCTAGTTGTTTGGCGAGAATGTTTTGCACTCCCGCAAGTTCTAAAACTGTCCTCACTGCACCCCCGGCAATTACACCTGTACCTGGGGCTGCGGGTCGCATCATTACCTTTGCTCCTCCGGAAACCCCACTTGTGGGATGAGAAATCGAGTTCGCTTTGGTGAGGGCAATATCGATCAGTTGTTTTTTGCCATCAGCAACACCTTTGCGGACAGCACCAATTACATCACTAGCTTTACCCACACCTACGCCTACTTGACCTTTTTCATTGCCAACGACGACGATCGCGCGGAAGCTAAGTTTTTTACCGCCTTTAACAACTTTACTAACGCGGCGGATTTGAATCACCCGCTCTTGCCAATTAGTTTCTTTTTCTTTAGCGCGGCTACTTTTGCGACGTTTTGCCATAATTAAATTCCTTTTTCTGACAATCCATAACTAAACTTAAAGTAAAGATAGATTAAAAATCTAATCCTGCTTCACGGGCAGCTTCAGCTAGAGCTTTAACCCGACCATGATAAATGTTACCGCCGCGATCGAAAACTACTTTTTTAATTCCTTGGGAGAGCGATCGCTCGGCGACTAATTTCCCCACTGCCGAAGATGCTTCACAAGTAGCGGCTGATTCCAATTGCGCTCTCAACTCTGTATCCAAAGTTGAGGCTGCTGCTAAGGTATGTTGCTTGGTATCGTCAATCACCTGAGCATAAATGTGCTGATTAGAGCGGAAAACAGATAATCTGGGGCGCTCTGACGTACCATTTACTTTTTTGCGTAACCGCCGATGACGGCGCTGAACTAATTCTTTGCGAGTTAACTTCATTTTTACTTCTTACCTGCCTTACCAGCTTTACGTCTCACCATTTCGCCTGCATAGCGAATACCTTTACCTTTATAGGGTTCTGGAGGACGAACGCCACGAATTTTCGCGGCGACGTTACCAACCACTTCTTTATTAAACCCAGTTACAATTACTTCCGTATTTTTTTCTACTGCCACGGAAACGCCTTCGGGCATTTCTATTTCTACGGGATGACTATAACCCACAGTTAGGATCAGTTTTTTCCCCTGTGCCTGCGCCCGATAACCGACACCTTGGATTTGCAATCGTTTCTCAAATCCTTTGGAAACACCTTCAACCATGTTATTTACCAAGGTGCGGGATAAGCCGTGACGCTGGCGAGCAACTCTCGAATCATCCCGTCGCAAAACCCGCAGGGTTTTATCTTCTTGCTCTACTTTAACTTGAGGTGGCAGCACCCGCTCTAATTGACCCTTCGGTCCTTTAACCGCGACTTTTTGCCCATCGATTTCCACGCTTACTTGATCGGGAATTTCAATCGGACGCTTGCCGATACGAGACATAATTAACTACTCCTTTGTTATTTGTTGTTTGCCATTAGTTCCTCTCAGTTACTGTTATTTTTTTAGTAACTAATGACTAATAACTACCAGACATAGCAAAGTACCTCGCCACCGATGCCCTTGCGTCTGGCTTCCCGGTCTGTCATGATGCCACTAGATGTAGAAATAATTGCAATCCCAATTCCACCTAAGACACGAGGCAATTCTTTGCGGTTCGAGTAAACTCGCAATCCCGGTTTACTGATTCGCTTGAGTTTTTTGATAATTGGTTGGCGGTTATTTCCCTTATATTTTAGGTAAATAACTAAATTCTTTTTAATTCCTTCGCCAACTTCTTCAAAATCACTAATAAAGCCTTCGTCTTTAAGAACTTGGGCAATGCTGCGCGTCATTTTTGTGGACGCTACTTCTGTAGTTAAGTGTCTCACCAAACAAGCATTGCGTATGCGGGTGAGCATATCGGAGATTGTGTCGTTCGACGCCATTATTGCCTTTTTTCCTTCCTAAATAATCAATAACTAACTACCTCGAAACGGCATTCCCATTTCTTTGAGTAACGCCCGACCTTCTTCATCAGTATTGGCAGTAGTAATAATGGAAACATCCATACCGCGAATTTGATCGATACTGTCGTAATCTATTTCGGGAAAAATGAGTTGTTCTCTAATGCCAAGGCTATAGTTTCCATGTCCATCAAAGCTTTTCGGGCTAACGCCACGAAAGTCTCTAATTCGAGGCAAAGCTAAATTAATCAATCTATCGAGAAAAGCGTACATCCTGTCAGAGCGTAAAGTAACCATTACACCTACAGGCATCCCTTTACGAATTTTGAAACCAGCGATCGCTTTTTTAGCTCTGGTAACGACTGGTTTTTGTCCGGTAATTGTTGCTAGTTCGCTCAGTGATGATTCTAGAGCTTTAGCGTTTTGATGTGCTTCCCCTAAGCCTCGATTAACTGTGACTTTGACCACTTTAGGAACTTGGTGAATGTTCGTGTAACCAAATTCTTCTTTCAGCTTGGGAACAATAATTTCTTGGTAAGTTTGTTTGAGTTTTTGTGTCATGATTCCTACTGCTTTTCCCTGGGCTTGGTCAGGGAACTAGGGTTGAGAATTATCCCCAGGTGAACTAATTGTATTTTAGTCAATTATTTCGCCTGTTTTTTTGAGCATTCTTACTTTCCGACCGTCTTCGGTAAAGGTATAGCTAATGCGACTAGCAACACCTTCTTTGTCGGAATAAAGCATCACATTAGAACTGTGAATTGGTGCCTCAAAGGTAATAATTTGACCTGTTTCTCCTTCTTGACGAGGTTTCACGTGCTTAGTTTTGACGTTGACTCCTTCGACGACTACTTTGCTGGTTTTTGGTATTGCCCGCTTAATTATGCCGACTTTACCTTTATCTCGACCAGCAATTACTTGCACTCGGTCGCCTGTTTTAACGTGCATTTTGTAGCGTTTGGGTTGTTGCTTTTTCTTGGTTGCCATTAGATGACCTCCGGTGCGAGGGAAACAATTTTAGTAAAATTTTTATCGCGCAGTTCCCGCGCTACAGGACCGAAAACCCGCGTTCCACGAGGATTGCCGTCGGCATTAATAATCACCGCAGCATTGTCATCAAAGCGAATGCTCATACCACTTTCGCGGCGCAAACTTTGACGAGTACGGACGATGACTGCTCGCACCACATCTGATTTTTTTACTCCCATATTGGGAATAGCGTCTTTGACGACGGCGATAATCACATCGCCAATACCGCCATAACGACGGTTGCTCGATCCTAAAACGCGCAGGCACATTATTTTGCGAGCGCCACTGTTATCAGCAACGTTTAGGTAAGACTCTTGTTGAATCATTTCCGTAAGTAAGCTTTGTAGGGGTGATTTATTTTTTTGGTTCTCAGTAAATTACTGGCATCGCGATCGCCAATTTTAAGTTTGAGAACTACTACTAATAATTTCTGTAACTGTCCACCTTTTGGTGCGGCTCAAGGGTCGAGTTTCGCGAATGCGGACGCGATCGCCTTCTCGACATTTATTTTCTTCGTCGTGTGCTTTATATCTTTTGGTATTGACGACGATTTTGCCGTATTTTGGGTGAGGAGAGCGGTTTTCGATGGCAACAACGACGGTTTTATTCATTTTGTCGCTGACTACAAATCCCACTCGTTCTTTTGCTGGCATTTGCTTTTACTCCTCTTCTGGTGCTGTGGATGCTGGGGACTCTTGAGTTGTCGTTGATTTTGCTGACGACTCTTGTTCGGCTGCTTTTTGCCGCTCGGTTTCTACAGTTAGTAGTTGAGCAAGGCGATGCCGTTTGTGCTTGAACTGGTGAGTTTTTTCTAATCTGCCAGTCCCCTTCAGCAGTCGCAGTTCAAACAATTCCCGTTTCACGGCAATAATATTTTCCGCTAATTCGGTATCGCTTAATTGTCTGACTTCTTCTATCTTCGGCAGAGGCATAATTTTTTCGACTCAGTAACTTTGAATTCTGGAACTGAAAACTGAGAATTCCTGGATTTAAAGGTACTCGTCTTCACGAGTAATAAACTTAGTTTTAATTGGTAGCTTTTGCGCTGCTAAACGCATTGCTTCGCGGGCTACTTCTTCAGGAACTCCAGCAATTTCAAACATAATTCGTCCGGGCTTTACTACGGCTACCCAATATTCGGGAGAACCTTTACCGGAACCCATCCGGGTTTCAGCAGGGCGCATAGTGACTGGTTTGTCTGGGAAAACGCGAATCCAAATTTTCCCACCGCGACGAATATAACGAGTCATGGCTCGACGTGCGGCTTCGATTTGGCGAGAGGTAATCCAACTTGGTTCGGTAGCTTGTAAGGCGAAGTCACCAAAGTTGATTGTGCTACCTCGATGTGCTAGCCCTCTCATCCGTCCGCGTTGTTGTTTGCGGAATTTAGTTCTTCTGGGACTTAACATGATTTGTCGTTTGTTGTTTGTTGTACGAGAAGAAGCTGCTTGGCGTGCTTCTACATTGGTTGTGAAAGATTACCGCTTCACGAACAAATCATCAAAATATGACTATTCAGAACGGTCTTCAAACTGCTGACGACGGCGTTGACGACGGGGAGTTGGTGTTTGGGGTGGAGGTGGTAATTCTTCTTGACCGGGAATAATTTCCCCTTTGAAAATCCAAACTTTCACTCCCAAGATTCCGTAAATGGTTCGGGCGGTGCGATAAGCGTAGTCAATATCGGCGCGTAAGGTGTGTAAAGGTACTCGACCTTCGCGAGTCCACTCTGTACGAGCAATTTCTGCTCCGTTTAAACGACCGCTAACTTGAACTTTGATTCCTTGTACTTCGGCTTTTTGAGCGCGTTGAATTGCTTGACGCACGACTCTCCGGAAGGAAACCCGCCTTTCTAGCTGTTGGGCGATATATTCAGCAATTAAGGCTGCATCAGCATCTACTCTGGCTACTTCGATAACGTTGATTCGGATTTGGCGAGAACCTCCTAAAAGTTCTTGTAAGCCAGTCCGTAGAGATTCAATGCCGCTACCTCCACGCCCAACGACTACACCTGGTCGAGCGGTATAAATTTCTAGGTCAATTTGATCGGCTTTGCGTTCAATTCTGACTTGAGAAATTCCGGCGTTATTTAGGTTTCTATCGACGTACTGCCGAATTTGGTGGTCTTCTTGTAAGAGTTCCGGATAGCGTTTGGTGTCGGCATACCAACGAGATAAATGTTCTTTGGTGATGCCAAGCCGAAACCCGATTGGATGAATTTTCTGTCCCATAAACTTTTTTATTCTTCCTCTGCTTCGGGAGCAACTGCGACGGTGATATGACAGGTGGGTTTGCGAATTTGATATGCCCGACCTTGCGCCCTAGCACGATAGCGTCTTAAACTGGGTCCTCGATCTGCAAAAGCTTTACTAACTACCAATGTAGTTGGCTCTAGCCCTTCGTTATGCTCGGCGTTTGCCACAGCAGAACGCAATACTTTCAGGATTGGTTCACAAGCTCGATAGGGCATGAATTCTAAGAGAATTAATGCTTCCCGATAGGAACGACCGCGAATTTGATCGAGAACTCGTCTGACTTTGTCTGGTGACATCCGCACGTAGCGGGCGATCGCTTTTACTTCTGCTGTAGTATCTATTACCATTGTTTTCTCCTGTTCGTGTCAGAGCGTCATTTGGGTTTGGTAATGAGCGCTTGACGAGCAAGCTGCGATCGCCGCTTAGCGCCGACCTGCTTTTTTATCGCTTTTTGCGTGTCCGCGAAAGGTTCGCGTGGGGGCAAATTCCCCTAGTTTGTGTCCGACCATTTGTTCGCTGATGAAAATTGGTACGTGCTGGCGACCGTTGTGTACCGCGATCGTATGACCGATCATCTGGGGCAAAATGGTTGATGCTCTTGACCAAGTTTTAATTACTTGTTTTTCACCTTTGGCGTTGAGCTTTTCAATTTTTGACAGCAAGCTGTCGGCAATAAACGGACCTTTTTTTAAGGAACGACTCATATTTTCTACTCGAAATCAATACAATTAGCACGTAACTAAGCATGAAGTATTTTTGATTGAAAAACACTTTGTCTTTACTGCATATATTCTTTACTTTGTCAAGAATTAGCTAGTTTATTTTTTACTTCAAGCTTCAGTTTGCTTAACCTCTACCCTTACCTCTGCTGCGACGACGCTCGATTAAGGCATCGCTGCGTTTCTTCGACTTACGGGTTTTTGCACCCAAAGTCGGTTTACCCCAAGGTGTTACCGGACTACTTCTACCAATGGGAGCGCGTCCTTCACCACCACCATGAGGGTGATCGACTGGGTTCATCGCACTTCCCCTTACTTGAGGTCTGCGTCCCAAATGTCTTGTTTTACCTGCTTTTCCTAAACTGATGTTTCGGTCATCAACATTGCCTACTTGTCCAATCGTGGCGTAGCATTCTTTCCGAACTTTACGCACTTCTTTAGAAGGCAATTTGAGCGTGACGTAATCTCCTTCTTTGGCTACCACTTGAGCCGCAGTACCAGCCGCACGCACAATCTGTCCGCCTCGTCCAGCAACTAGCTCGATATTGTGAACGTCAGTACCTAAAGGAATCTTACTCAAAGGCAAAGCATTGCCAATTTCAAAAGGAGATTCTTCTCCAGCCACAACTGTTGCACCAACCTGCAATTTTGCCGGACAGATAATATATCTTTTTTCCCCATCTTCATAAAAGAGGAGAGCAATTCTTGCATTCCGGTTGGGATCGTACTCGATCGCGGCTACTTTTGCGGGAATATTATGCTTATCCCGACGAAAATCTATCTGACGATAGAGGCGCTTATGTCCGCCACCCCTACGTCTACTGGTAATTACACCCCGGTTATTGCGACCTTTTTTCCTATGCTTATACTTGGTTAGAGATTTTTCTGGTTCGCTTTTAGTAACTTCGGAAAAATCCGAGATAGTCGCTTGGCGGGTTCCCGGCGTGTACGGTCGAAAAGAACGTAAACCCATAACTTATACTCAAAAATTAACTACACAGAAGATTAGTTATTTTCTCTCCCTAAACTTCTGGGAATAGGGTAATTGAATCTCCTTCTGCCAAAGTAACGATCGCGCGTTTATATCGGGGCTTGTAACCGATAAATCTACCGACGCGACGCTTTTTCGGAGGTCGATTCAAGGTATTGACTTTTGTTACTGTGACATCAAACAAGCTTTCAATCGCAGCTTTAATTTGCGGCTTACTCGCTTTTTTTGCCACATCAAAGACATATTTGTTCTGCTCTAACAAAATCGTTGCCTTTTCGGTAACAATCGGTCTAATAATTAAATCCGGTAATTCGCGGGGATCGCATTTATGTTTACTGGTCACTGTAAACCTCCTGAATTTTTGCCAGAGCCTCGCTAGTTATGACGATTTTGTCAGCTAAAAGCAAATCATAAATATTTAAACTCTCAGCTTTCATTAACTTTAAAGTGCTAATATTGCGGGCTGACAAATAAACATTGTCAGTAAATTCTCTCAGAATTAGTAAAACTTTTGCTCCAGGTTCTACTCCCCAGCGCTCGATTGCTTGTACCAATTCTTTAGTTTTCGGTCTTGGCAACTGCTCGGCAAAATTTTCGACGACGAGCAAATCTTCGGCGCGGCTATTTAAAGCTGTTCTCAGTGCCAGTCGCCGCTCTTTGCGGTTCATTTTGATATTGTAGTCTTTAGGTTTCGGACCGAAGATTACACCGCCGCCTTTCCATAATGGCGAGCGAATTGAACCTGCACGAGCGCGCCCAGTGCCTTTTTGCCGCCAAGGTTTGCGTCCGCCACCTCTAACTTCTGCTCTGGTTTTAGTCGAAGCTGTGCCTCGACGAGCGTTAGTCATTTGCCTTACTAGGGCGCGGTGGACGATGTGAGCAGCGCTTTCTTCTCTGGCAACTCGTAATTCTAAGCTTGCCTGCCCGACTTCTTCTCCTTGCCAGTTTTTAACTACACAATCAACCATCTCTTGTCCTTTGTCTTGTGCTTTGTTCTGTTCTTTGCTCTTGCCTTGGCTTTTGTCTGGTTCTTTTCTCCTTTTTCCAGAGTTGGCAAACTAGTAACAAAAACCAAGAACTACGAGCAATAACTATTTGTTTCCTACTTTGTTGGTGGGAACAATGTTTAATAACGCGCCCGGTTTCCCAGGAACAGACCCTTTAATTAGCAAGAGATTGCGTTCTGCGTCTACTTGGACGACAGTAAGTTTACGAATCGTCACTTGGGTTGCACCGAGTCGTCCTGCCATTTTCTTCCCTGGATAAATGCGACCAGGGGTGGTTCCAGGACCGATTGAACCTGGTTGTCGGTGGTTTTTGGAACCGTGAGACATTGGTCCGCGCCGAAAGTTATGTCTTTTCTGGTTTCCGGCAAATCCTTTACCAATACTCTTACTTTTAACGTCAACTATTTGACCGGGACTGAAAATATCAGCTTTGATTGCTTCTCCTAGTCCGAATTGAGCAATCTCTTCGAGACGATACTCTTTCAGATGACGCAAAGGAGGAGCATCTGATTTTGCTAAATGTCCCAATTCTGGCTTATTTAAAGCTTTCGGCTTAACTTCTTCATAGCCAACTTGGACGGCGTTGTAGCCATCAGTTTCTTTACTTTTAATTTGTGTTATGGTGCATGGTCCGGCTTGGATGACAGTAACAGGAATGGCAATTCCTGTTTCTTTGTCAAATATTTGGGTCATGCCGAGTTTTGTGCCGAGGATACCGACAGACACTCTTGAAAGCCCCTTTTTTCTAGACAACACTATATTTGATGGCGCGAGCGCATTTTTCTACGCAGAACTAACTATTTCTGCTCAAACTGCTGGTCTGCCATCAGAACTTATCCTCCTTAAGGAGGGGTTTAAGCTAATTTGTTTTGGCGATCGCCACTCAACCTGAAACTAAATTTATTTTTAGCTGAGGTCTCTTTGCGACCTAAAGATAATTGCACTCAACCGTTGCAAGTAACTTCTTACCTCGGTGATTGACTTTTTTAGTTATCTTTGACCGCTTGGACTTAAGGAAAATCATCCTCAGTATCCAAACTTTGCGGATGCTCTCACTAAGAGCCACACGAGGCAGCATTACCAGTCAAGAAGTAAGTTAGCTAATTCCTTAACTTGGTTGCACGGGCTAGCTTTTTGTCTCGCGGGCAAAACTTTTTTTGTTCAGGTATACACCTGAAAGTCAGCTTTGCCTTTTTAAGTTCCGCAGAAGCTTTCCTAGCTCAAGTCTAGAACCCACCAGCTAGTCAGCATTCACCTCTGCGCAGACCCAATTTGATTGAGTTGCAGTTTGGTCGTGCGGTCACAATCGTCTATCTTAACTTTTGACAAGCGATTAGTCAAGTCAGGCGAAAGTTGATTCTAGCTTAAGCACTCACATATATTAAAATACGAACAAAATATTCACAAAAATTCAAACGCGATGGCACTGATTGCAAGCGGGAAATCATTTATTCGTGACTTAGAAAAGTCAGGCGCATTAGGAGTATACGCCCCTTTAGAAGGTGGGTTTGAAGGGCGCTACCAGCGAAGATTGCGGGCGGTGGGATATGCGACATTAAATTTAACGGCTAGAGGTTTAGGAGACTTATCAGCCTATTTGACTCAGGTTCACGGTGTACGTCCACCCCATTTAGGGAAAAAAACTATTGGTCAAGATGCAGCCGTCGGACCGATCTATTTTGCACAACCGATCGCTGGTTATCAACTAGAAACTTTACCACCAAATTCTCAAGGGTTGGTATTGTGGATTATTGAAGGATATGTGCTTTCCCAAAGCGAAAAAGAGTATTTAGCTGCTTTACCGAAACAAGAGCCACGAATTAAAGTGGTCTTAGAAGTAGGTGGCGATCGCTATTTTCGTTGGGAGCCTCTCAGTGAAACCTTAACTGCTGCCTGAGATTTGATACTCTGGAAATAAAAGAGCTAACTAAGGGGGACTCCCATGATTGAAGAACGCGATTATACACTGATTATTGACAAAAGTGGCAGTATGTCGATAAAAGATCAGTATGGTGGCAAAAGTCGCTGGAGCGTGATGCAGGAGTCTACCCTAGCTCTAGCTAGTAAGTGCGAAGAGTTAGACCCGGATGGAATTACGGTTTATACTTTTTCTGGTAAGTTTCGACGCTACGATAACGTTACTGCCAATAAAGTAGGACAAATTTTTCAGGAAAATGAACCTTCTGGGCGTACCGATTTAGCTAAAGTCCTAGAAGATGCGCTTAATGACTATTTTCAGCGTAAAACAGCAGGGCAAACGAAAGCAAATGGAGAAACTATTTTAGTTGTTACTGATGGTGAACCTGACGATCGCAAAGCGGTGATGCGGGTTATTGTGGAAGCATCTCGACGTATTGACAAAGATGAAGAGTTAGCGATCTCGTTTATTCAAGTTGGTAACGATCCTGATGCGAAGAAGTTTCTCAAGATTTTAGACGATGAATTGCAATCGGCGGGTGCTAAATTTGACATTGTGGATACGGTGACGCTGGATGATATGGAAGATATGACTCTCACCGAAGTGTTACTCAATGCGATTATTGATTAAAGCGATCGCCAAATCTAGACTAAATTGGTGAAAAGTCGATCTCACCAAGTAAGCATTTTGGGTGAAGCTTAGGCTGAGTCGTAGGTTATCGTAGAGGGGGTAGAGTAATGGAATCAATCGACGATCTGTTAGCGGAAATTAAAGCTGAAGGCGATCGCCAAGATCGCCAATCTGAAAAACTCTCTCCCAAGCCGTCAGAGTCTCGAAATCAGTCATCTTCACCCATGAATAAACAAAATCGGGAATCTTCCCCCATCGACGATTTATTAAGTGAAGTAAAATCTGAATTAGATTCAGAAAAACCTAAATCTCAATCTCGAACTGACTCCCTCACCAACAATTTATTAAATCAAGTTAAAACTGAGGTTGAGCAAGGTAAACAGCAATCTTTTTCTCGCCCTTCTCATCTGAATAATACCTCATCTGAGTCATCTTCTTCCAGGTTAGATGACTTATTAGCAGCAGTGGAGTCTGAGGTAAAAGAAAACAAACCAAAACCGCAAAATCAAGTTACCCCACCTCAACAAGTTAAACGTCCCTCCAAGCAACGATATACTCAGCCTAGTAGTAATTTTCTCGGCGAATTAAAATCTGAGTTTGAAGAGAAACAGCGCGAAGAAGAAAAACGCCGACAAGAACAGCTTAAAGAACAACAAAGACAAGAACAACTGCGACTGAAAGAACAACAAAGACAAGAACAACTGCGACAACAGCGACGTAGAAAAGCCTTAGAAAGTAAAGCGAAAGAGTGGCTGAAAAATTTAAACCCCAACTCCGAAGAAGGATTGTGGTTTGAAGAGTTTTCCTATTCTTACGAGTCTAAACTAGAAGCAGCGATCGATTACCTAGAAGCTTTACGAGAAACTCGCTCAATTTAAACTCAGATTAGCTTTAATTTTACCGTTTTTCTGCTCAAAGAGTGTTGAAAAATGCTTGGTAGTTGATCGCAGGAAAGATATCCTTTTATTGCTGGATCGAGTTAGTCGCAAAGAGCAACTAAAGCAAATTTTATCCCTGATGACCAACGCTCAACCAACTAGCATTAATATAGTTGTCAAACATCGCATTGGCAAATCTTCTTTATTAGATCGTAAATCCAAACGAGCAAACTCTCTACCCATCTTGGCTTCAACCCACTTGTCACCTCGTAAGTCATCGAGGATTGCTATACAAACCTTCAGCAATTAATAACTGTTCTAAATTATTGACTAATAAATTAATATTATTCAATAAAACTGACTGCGATTCTGAATTCAAAGAATTAATAATATTATTAATTTGTTCTGCTAAGTTCTCAGGGACTTTATCGCAAAGTGTCAGAACTTTTTTAAGAATACGTTTTTCCCCTGGATGAGGGATAGAATTAAGCGCAAAAATAATATCAAAATAACTGGCTAACAATGCAGTAGTTCGATGTAAAACACTGATGCGATCTTGGCGAGATACTGCTAATTGTAACTGATGGGTATAAGAAGAAATATTTTGCTTCAGGATGGGATAATTTTTAGCAATAATTGCTTTTTTCAGCGATTCAGGATAAGGTTGTTTAGACTTTTCTTGTAGTTTCTTAAACCAACCATTTCGGTCAAACAAACTCACAGAAGTTAAGACATTCCACCATAAACAAGTAGAATAACCTACCGATGCTTGATGGTGAATCAAAGTGCGATCGATTTCGCCTTCGATCCACTGAGGATTACGATACATAATATCAACCCCTATTCCCAACTCTGTCACAATCCACTCATCACCCGTTTCCCAAAATTGATTATTTATTTCTATTTTCTGGGCAAACTTTTTGGCGATCGCGGTTCTAATTTCGATAGGAATATCCTCTTCTATATAGACATAAAAATCATAGTCTGACTGTTCATCTGAGGCTTGATTCGTCCGCGAACCTGCCCAAGCGATTGCGACAACTTGAGGGAGAACCGCAAATTCAGCAGCTACCTGTTCCGCTAATGGGGGAATGCTAGGATTCCCCATAAAATATTGAGAAAACATCTAATCTTTACCTGGATTCTTAGTTTCCAACGAACTGATCAAGGGAGAAGAAATGATTCTCTTCCCATACCAAGCAGCCCCCTGTAAAGCCGCTTTATCGTTAAGAATGACATAAATCGGAATCCCCTTTAAGAAATTGACCATCTTATCTTTATTGAGGAAATTTTCCATAAATAGGGGTTCTTGTAGCTTATTGAGAATACGAGGAGGAATTCCGCCACCGATATAGACTCCTCCAGTAGCCAAAAACTTGACCGCAGCGTTGGCGGCTTCAGACCCTAAAATGGAAACAAACATATCCAGTGCTTGCACGCAAATAGGACATTTGTTATTTAAAGCTGCGTTACTAATAGCCGCCGCTTTATCCCCTTGAGTCATTTCTTGAGCTAACCATTCAGGGGTGGTAGTATTAGAGCGATCGAGCAGAAAATCATACATCCAAACTAAACCCGGACCCCCTAACATAATTTCATAACTCACCCGTCGGTATTTTTGCTGCACATATTTAACCAAATCCATCTGAAGCTCATTTAATGGGGCAAAATCAGCGTGTCCACCCTCAGAAGCGATCGCATGACTTCTACCTTCCACTTCAATAAGTGCTGCTTCTCCCAAACCTGTTCCCGGAGAAACGATCGCGCAATTTCCCCCTGGGATGGGATCGCCCTCATTTAACGTCACTAGCTCATCTTCTTGTAATGTCTTCAGTCCGTAAGCATTAGCCTCTACATCATTAAGTAACTTGACGGGGAGTCCTCCACTGACTTCCACTAACTTAGTAGCATCAATTTCGGGCCAAGGTAAGTTAGTTAATTTACATTTACCTTGCTTAACTGGACCAGGTAAGCCAAAACAAGCAGCTTTTAGCGAATATTCACAGTTAGTAATAAAATGTTCGACGATCGCCTCAAAAGAATCGTAATCTCTACATTTATAAATTTTTTGTGTAACTACGGATAAATCCATGTCGAACACAGCTAATCTACAATTTGTTCCACCTAAATCACCTGCTAAAATCATCAATAAAACTCCTCACAACTTAAAAATTAATGACCAAAGATCGACAATTCTCTTGATTATGAATATCAACCCCATCTCTTGTCAAATTGGCGAAAGGAACTTCATGAGTAACAATGGGTTTAAGGTCGATCGCCTGAGTACAAATTAGGTCTAGAGCCTGACGAAAATGATGGGGAGCATAACGATAACTTCCATAAATCTTGAGAGAACGATAATGAATTAAATTCGGATCTCCTTGAAACTTAGTTCCTGGGGGCGTTCCACCAAACCCTACAGCCGTCCCGCCAGATCGTAAGAGCGTCAAGGATTCTTCATAGGTTTGTCCAGAACCGACGGCTTCAATCACTACATCAGCCCCATATTCTCCCGTTTCTGCCCTTACCACTTCCTGAAGAGACTCTTTGCTGATATTGACAGTTCGAGTCGCCCCCAATTCTGTTGCTTGTTGCAAAGATTCATCGTGTTTTCCAGCAACAATGATTTTGGTTGCCCCTCTCAACCGGACTAATTGGGTAAAAGCGAGTCCCACACCCCCATCCCCGATAATCACCACACAGTCAGCCAGTTTAATGTGAGATAAGTCCATTCCCTGAAGGATGCAAGCAAGGGTTTCGGTAAAAGCAGCAAATTCATAGGGAATTGAGGCAGGTAATTCAAAAATCCCCTGAACCAGCGTTGGGGGAATATAGACATATTCAGCCATCGCCCCGGATTGTAACTTAGTGGGAAACAGACAATGACCAAATTCTTCCCGTTGACAATAAAAACAGTCACCGCAGGGCTTTTCTGGGTTGACTGTAACTCGCATTCCTTCTCGAACATGAGTTACCCCATCTCCCACTGCTACCACGTCTCCGGCAAACATCCGACCAAAGATGACAGGGGGAGTATGTTTAGCATGACCGACTAAAACAGCCCTAGCGTGCATCGCACAAAAAAAGCATTTTTTAACTTGAATTAAGACTTCTCCTGGTTTTGGGGAGGGTCGTTCTCTAGTTTCTAAACGAAAGTTTTCACGACCTGCTCCATACCAAACTGCAACTTGCATGGTTGTCATCAGCACCTCCAATCAATAATCTTATAGTTTAAGAAATTCCTCAAGCTGAGATTGAGTAATTTGTTCGAGGGAACTGAGAGTGACATCGGCTAAGGCAAACTGTGGTTCTTCTCTACTTTCTGGGGAGGGAACGGCAATACATTTCATTCTGGCTGCTTTAGCACTGATAACACCGTTAAGGGAGTCTTCAAAAGCAATACAGTTAGTGGCTGGTATGCCTAGGCGATCGCTGGCAGTAAGATAAACAGCAGGATGGGGTTTGCCGAAGGGTTCTTTTTCTGCTGAGGTAATGACCTCAAACACATTGGTTAATTCTAATCGTTGTAAAACACTAGTCACTAATGTCATCGAAGATGAGGTCGCTAAACCCAAAGGAACCTTCATTTTTTTACATAGTTGTACTGCCTCGATCGCACCAGGCATTGCTTGTCCAACGGTTATAATTAGTTCCTTCATGCGGTTGATAAGTCTCTCAACAATTTGAGGTTGGTTAAAAGAAATGTTAGGGAATTTATCCGCCCAATATTTAACCACTTCATCGGTTCGTAACCCCATTGTTTCAGAAGACATTGTCTTAGTCAGAGAAATACCAATAGTTTCAAATACTTCTATTTCAGCTTGTTGCCACAAGGGTTCACTATCAATAAGTAACCCATCCATGTCAAAAATAAAGGCTTTTTGTCTTTTTTTCATGGAAAAATCCCTTAAGCCTCTAAATCTACCACCGTTCTTGTTCCTGGTTGAGGACTCCAATAGGTTAACTCCTGGGACAGTTGTTCCAGGGGAATAAATTTTCCTAACAGTTTCTCAAAAAAGGCTTCATCTTGTTTGATATAGTCGATAGCGGCTGTAATGGTTGCGTCTGTTGCACCCGCAAAAGAGGTTAAAACTGTCACCTCTTGCATAAATAATTCCTGGGGAGACATGGGTAAGGTAATATCGGGTTTGGGAACCCCATAAATAAACACCAAACCACCTTTACGCACTAAAGCGAAAGCCATCTTTAATCCACCAGGTGAACCGGAACATTCGATCGCTAAATGAAAGCGATCTGGCTCTGGTTTTTCTACTCTTTCTATTCCTAATTTATCTAGCCAAGGTAGTTGATTTGGCGTAATATCGTAAAGGGATATTTGTCCTTGAAACTCAGGTGAGCGATCGAGTAAATAGGTCATTAATGTGCCGGAAATTCCCCCACCAATCACTAGGGTTTTGGGTTGAGAAACCGGGAGTAATTTAAGGGTAGCTAAAATGCGGTTGAATCCATGAACGGCACAACTTAACGGCTCAATTAAAACCCCTAAAGCGGGATTAGAAAATTGAAACGGGTGTAAGGCATTTTTAGGTACGCAAATTTTCTCAGTATACCCGCCATCTTCATTAACTCCCAATTCTTTAAGGTTAAGACAATGACTGGTTAATCCTTCAACACAATAACTACATTTACCACAAGAAAGCTCGTTATTTAAAGCAAAATGACCGCTCCGTTCGGGTAAACTACAAACGACTTCATGACCTAAAATACAGTCTTTTTCTATCCCCGTCTGCATCAATTGTTGGTCAGTTTTACATACTCCCACAAATTTAACATCAGCCACTAATTCGTCTGGTTGAGAAGTTTGTGGTGTGGGAACTTGACGGATTTCTATTTGTTTAGATTGAGATAAAATTGCTGCTTTCATTGCTTTCATTAAATTATTAATTTAACACAAAAATATTATTTGATTACCTTACTTTTAAACTGTTGTAAATTTCAACTTTGTAGTTGAGCTTTTATAGCAGCGACAAGTAAACAACGAGCGAAGCATATGTTAGCAAATTTTGCCAACAATGAGGATATCCTTACCAACTTGTTTGCTGCTATAGTACAAAACCTCAAACTCTTTCTTCTTACTTAGTTAGGGAACTTTTTCTAAAACATAAATAGCTCTGTCCGAGGAAGGAAGTAACTTTTCTCGTTGATAGTTTCCATATGTCTCTACCAGTTTTAATCCTGTTAAATGAGCTTGTAAGCGAATTTCATCAGTTAGAATAATTCCATGTTTTAGAGAATGACTCCCTTGAAAAAATGTTTCTTCGGATGATATGGAATATTGTTCAATTCCCATTTGATACATTCCTACAGGATCGTAAGCTCGATCTTCCGTGATTCTGAGGATACTTCCATCAGATAATTGACGCTGACGAGTACGAGTTCGACGATATCCTCTGTGCATATAGATAGCAGGATTGTCTAGAATAATTAACAGACGTGCTTTCTCTCGCAAATGTGCTGAGACACATTGAAAAAATTGGTGACGTTTTTCGACCTCTGGGAGATAGCTTAAAATTTCTCCTGATAAAAAAGCAAAATCAAATTGCCGTTTTAAGTCAAAAAGGGAAATATCTCCATGAATCAGTTCAAGCTTTTCTTTTTTTAACCATTGACTAAGATTTATTTTGGCTTCATTTAGCAATCTTTCCTCAATTTCTATCCCGGTAACTTTTGCTCCTTTTTCTAGCAAGGGTAAACTAAATCGCCCTGTCCCGGAACCTAATTCTAAAACTTCCATTCCAGGAGTAATATAAGAGAGGACAAATTCTTTATATGCTTCTGGGAGAGTAACCAGTAGATTATAAAGCTGTCCGTTAGAATAGGGAGAATGCAATTCCTTACGGGCGATAAATCGCTGTAAACCTAGAGATGGATAATTATTTACCTTTGTGAGGGGTTCTTCCTCTATAGTTAAGTTGGCAGTCGCAAAACTTAGTAGAAGTTCTGAGCGAGTAATAATCGCGGTTGTTCCTTCAGACTCGCAATGACGAATGCCCTTAATCCAATTTACTTCTGCTAATTGAGTTCTGCTTTCTCTGGTCTCGATACTATCATCCCAACGTCTCTCCATCAATCCTAAATTGCCTGGATCGACGACCAAAATAACAATTCGTCCATCGCGACGTAATTTTTGAGCTAAAGCAACAATTTTTTGATACCGTTCTTCTATTTGATAGATTTGTGCTAAAATATCGGGAAGCAGAATGATAAGGTTATATTCGGTTTTTTCCCCTTCCGAAGAGGTAATGGCTTCGAGATCTTTGTCGATATATTGTGTTATCTTTTTTGAGGAAAGTCCCCATTTTTTAGCTAAAATATCAAAAATTTTGCCTGCCTTGGTGCCAATGATTGCCATTGGACTATCTAACCGTAGAGCTGCTAAGTTATTGACTAAGTCATCAACGCTAATACAATTCATTTCATCTTAACTCCTTGCCCAATTTTTGTAGAACTTGATTTAATACCCCAATCATCCGATCGATTTCTTCGTAAGTGATATCAAGATGAGGGGCTAATTTAATAACATTCAAATTATAACCGCCAGTTTGCAGAATCATCCGCCAAGTTTGATTATCCCAAATAAAGTCATTATCTTGGGCGATCGCGGCAGCTAAATTGGCTGAATTGTTGTAGGGTTGCCCTTTCTCATCAGCAAATACCATGTTGAGCAATAATCCTAACCCATCCACACTATACACAAAGGGATAACGAGCTTGAAGTGTTTGTAATTGCTCAAGAAAATATTGACTTTTTTGGGGGATTGATGTTTCATAGTTCTGTGCTAACATATAACGCCATGAAGCCAAGGCAGAAGCAGTTCCTAGAGGATGATTAGCAAAGTTACTATGAGCATGACCAGGGGTGAATTTTTCCGGATGTACTAAGTCTTCTCTCGCCCAAACTAAACTTACTGGACTTAATCCATTGGTAAAGGATTTACTGAGGGTAATTATATCGGGTACAAAGCCAAAGTGTTCAAAAGCAAATAGTTTTCCCGTGCGATACATACCGACTTGAATCTCATCATCAATTACGAGAATATTTCGCTGTTTTAAGTCTTCAACAAAGTTGCGGTAAAAGTCTTTAGGGGGAATGGTATAACCTCGACCTTGACAGGGTTCGATGACAACAGCACCTACTTCTGAACTGTTAACACTAGCAATGCCATAATACTCATTAGAAAATGCTTTCCGAATCATTTTGGCACAGTAGAGATCGCAGCTTTCTCGCTCTTTTTCGTAAAAGCATTGCTGACAGTTAGCAAAGGGAAACATAATCGACTTTTCTGGAAATTCGTTATAATATTCCCGATAGCGATGGCTGCTCGAAAGATTAAGGGTTCCTAAAGAACGCCCGTGATAGGCTCCCATCATTACCGCTACTTTATTTTTTCCTGTATTTTTGCGGACGATTTTTAGGGCATCTTCAACAACTAAAGCTCCACCAACATTGAAAGAAACTCGACCTTTTACTCCCGTTCTTTCATAAATCGCATTAACAACTTCTTTGGCAATTAATAATTTTTCTTGGTGTAAAAAATCTCCATTTGCTTGAGGTAAAATCCCCATTTGTTTGACAACTGCTGTTTCAATTTCAGGATTTCGATAACCAAAGTTACAGCTAGAATGCCACATTCCTGTGTCTATGTAGGAGTGTCCTTCATCATCAAAAATGAGTCCGCCTTGACAGCCATTAACAATAATCGGTCTTTTCTGATAATGTACTGTATCTCCCCAGGAAAGATATTCTCGATCGATTTCCCGAAGCTCATTACTATTAACTTTAGTTTTGTCAGTAACTATTTGTTTTATTTCTGTTACTTGATGTAGTCTATCATTGGAAATTATCTCCTTCAACTCAAAATCAATAAAGTCAGTCATTTTTCAGTATATAACCTCAAAGTTTAGTTGATTTAACCTTCAGTTAACCCAATTATGGCTCACTCGATCTGCGAATGTCAATATATAAATATATATGAAAAAAATCTCTGTCATTTTCTCTTTTTCGATCGATTCTCATGTTGATTATTTCTTGATTTCGGAGAGTGACAGAAGCATTTCACGAGTAGCGATCGCTCGTTATCTATCTCAAGAAAGATTTTTATTTTTTAGCAGGAGTTAATAACTAAATGACTTTGTAGTTGTACAAGCGATCGCGCCCATTTCTAGTTATATTATTCAACGATCGGATGGGGTTTAATGGTAAGCTTTTGGGCATTTTTACTTACTATATCGCCTTTTTTTTACCTCTAACTCAGGTTACTTACTATTGAAGATCAATTTCCAATCATTTTTCATACTGACAACTTGCCAGTTATTTTTTCGTGCTGCATTCAAAGAAACATCACCTGGTTCTGAGTAAGCGAATTCTCGCTGTTTGTCATCATGATCGATCAGTAATTGAAAAGAGGGGTTTTCTTGTATCTGAGAATAAGTTAACATTCCAATATCTCCCTCTGAGCGAACATTTCCAGCTACAAAAATAGGTTGCTTACCAATGAAGAGATCGATGGAAACTGGTTTCGCTAGCTGGTCGTTATATAAATTAAGTTCATCTTTTCGCCAAAGTACCAATTTACCATCTTTTGCAGTTAATTCTTTGATGGTAGAACTGCCAATTACTTGTTGAGGTGGAATCCCATACATTTTTAAAGAAATTGCCCGAATAAAATCCAATGCACCTGCCGAACAAATCCAAGTTTGAAAGTCATTATTCCGTAAATATTCCATTAATTCTACCATCGGTTGATAAGCAACCTCAGTATAAAGAATATTTAGGGTAGGATGATTAGCTTTAGCAAAAAAAGCTTTTACTTCTGCTTGATATTCCTTTTCGGGCATATTAGCAAAAGCGGCAGCAAATACTATCATTCCTGTTTCTCTTTTATGAGTATCAAAGTAGTCGTTATCATCTTCTAATGCGGCTTTAAACGGTTGTTTGTCTTGTAAACTCGGAAAGGTTTTTACCATTAATTTTAACCGTTCCTTAACAAACATCATTTGAATAAAAGGTTCTTCGGGCCAAAGGGTACCATCATTATCAAAAACGGCAATGCGATCTTCTAGAGGAACAAAATCAGGACTGTCTTCTGTGGTAACCCGGTTTACAAATTCAATTATTGACGTTTTGGCAATTCCTTGATTCCAACTGGGGAGAGGATCGATTGTTTGGGCTTGGGCAACTAAATTTTGCGAAAGTAAATAACTAATAAAGGCGATCGTCAGAACGAATAAGGTAGTTATTTGGTAAAAATGCTTTTTCTTCTCGTCAGATATTTTCATCTTAAATAAATACTTGCTGGAGACTCACACTGTAAGGGGCTGTGGGGAGAAAAGCAACTACTAACTAAACTGCTTTCTCCCGTAGATTTAGAACAAACTTAATTGTTCACCTTCGTTTATCGGTTCTAGCTCTTCTGTTGTCTGGCTGGCTAGATCTTCTGTTGTATCGTTTGATTTATCAGCACCTTGACCAGTTTTGGCTAGATAGATTCCTTGCATTATTATTGCAAAACCCACTACGTTAAAAACACTTAAGTGTTCGGCAAAAATTATCCAAGCTAAAATACCAGCAACTATGGGGTCGAGAAGTAAAACTAAAGAAACAAAGCTTGAAGAAAAGTGCTTGAGACTATAGACTACTAAACCATGTCCCACTACTTCACAGATCAATGCCAAACAAACAATAGCTAACCATCCCGTCCAACCAATTGGAAAATATTGCTCTTCCCAGATTAGGACGACTGGAAGCATAAAAATTGCGCCTAAACAACAACGCCAAAATAGGATGATTTCTACGTTAAACTTAACTCGCAGTTTTTCGAGAATGAGAAAGTTAACTGCATAAAATAAGGAAGACGATAAAGCAATCGAATCTCCGATAAAACTACTGCTTGATTTGAAGAAATCTTCATACGCTAAAACTGTCGTTCCTACTATAGCAAGTAATAGACCAAGCAAGAAACGAGAATCAAAACGCTGCTTTAAGAATAACCATGCTCCTAGGGTAACAAATAATGGTGTTAAGGAGCCTAAGACATTAGCATTAGCTATGCTGGTTTGACCTATGGATATAGTCCAAAGTAATCTGCCTGATAAATGAAAGATTGCAACCCCTACAAAAAGTAAAATATCTCCTATTTTATAGGACGATTCTGATTCAGAGGATTGATTTGGTAATTCGGAGGACTGATTTGATTTTGGCGTGCGGAATTGACTAATTCCATTCAATACACCAAAACATAAACTAGCCATCCAAAGACGGTTGAAAACAATTGTATTAGCACTATTTTCTTGAAGACAAATTCTGATCAATATTGCTGTTATAGAAAGTGCTATTAGTGCAATAATCAATCCCATTAGGGCGATCGCGTTACTATCCGAGTTTTCCTTGTCTTCTCTTAATACCAGTTTCTTAACGATCATTGGTTTTTATTGAGTATATGGCTAAGAATTTAAGTCGTTATTAAATTAATACTTGAAGATAGACTGAACCAGCCCTGCTTATAGGGATAGTAACCTCTATAGTTAATTGGGATGTGCTTTTTATCGAAAGAATAACGACTCTTACTTCTCCTCGATAATTTAGCCATTTTGAAGACTAAGGTAGCTGCTTTTAATTACTTAAACGGAATAAGTGTCCATCACATTAATACATATTATTCAAACATATGTCAATATTCAACATTATCCGGTAATTAACCGATCGCCTGAATCAAATTCGCCAGCAACAACGAGAAAGTTTGCTAGCGATCGCAGATGTGGAAGCGGTAGTGCCGCAAGTGTTAAATGGAAGCAAATTCACAGGGAAGAGAATTTGTCAAGAAATTAATTCCCAATTCGGGTTGAAATTTAGCCGAGCAAGCCGATCGGCTAGTATTGGCGAAGTTACGACAAAAAGAGGCGATCGAGGCGTTTTCAGGTTCCTTCGAGCGAAAATATTGCCAACAAATGCTAGTTTAGTCACTATATGAGTGATTAGGCAAAAAAAATATAGAGATTCTTCTGGATATGCAGAAACGTCAGATAACCTAGATGGGGAAATAACTAAGATTAGGAGGTTATATCCAAGATGGAAGGAGGTTCTTTGGTGGAAGATCGCGATTATACCCTAATTATTGACAAAAGTGGCAGTATGTCCACTCAAGACCAGCCAGGAGGTAAAAGTCGCTGGCAGGCTGTACAAGAGTCTACGCTGGCGTTAGCGAGAAAGTGCGAACAGTTTGACCCGGATGGGATTACAGTTTATTTGTTTTCTGGGCGGTTCAGACGTTACGATAATGTGACTTCGGATAAGGTTTCTCAAGTTTTTGCGGAAAACGATCCGATGGGGCGTACCGATCTGGCTTCGGTGTTACAAGATGCTTTGAATAATTATTTTCAGCGTAAGGCAGCAGGACAAACGAAGCCGAATGGAGAAACAATTTTAGTGATTACTGATGGGGAACCTGACGATCGCAAAGCGGTGATGCGGACGATTATTGAGGCTTCGCGTCAAATCGATCGCGATGAGGAGTTGGGTATTTCTCTGATTCAGGTTGGTACAGATAAAATGGCAACTGAGTTTCTCAAGGCTTTGGATGACCAGTTACAAAGTGCGGGGGCGGCTTTCGATATTGTCGATACGATTACGATGGATGATATGGAAGAGGTGACTCTGGCTGAGGTTTTGCTGAATGCTGTTATTGATTAATTGGATTAAGAGATAGTAGCCCGCTAGATGCACAAAGCCCGCCTACGCGGGCTAATTCGATCTCTAGACAATGATTTACTTTGTAGTATAATATTACAAGTAATACTACAAAGTTGGTTTCAGATGATTTACTTAAATTTTTGGTTCAAAGATTAGAGTTGCGAGCAAGGAGGAGATGAAGAGTCAGTCGCTAGATGTAGAGGAATGAGTGTTGATTACCACACATTTAGTGTTGATGGCAACCCAAGATAGTAAAATTTAACCAAAATTTACTTTCCGGCTGGAAAATCATGCCTAAGAGAGCATCATTTTTGTGGTCAGGAATATTAGGATATAAGGGTGAGCGAACTGTACTATCCCTTACATTCTCTAAAGTTAGGTCACTGGTTCAAACTAATTTGCGGAGCCAGTTTCCAACACCTCCCTGCGGTGCGTAGTCTCACCTTAGCTTATACCTTAGCGGGTGCTGACTGTATTGATGTAGCGGCAGATCCTGCGGCGATCGCGGCGGCGAAGGAGGCGCTAGCGGTTGCTGAGAAGTTTGCCGAAGCTGCTACTGCAAGGGGGTTTGGCTATCGTAGCTTGCCTTGGCTGATGGTCAGTTTAAACGATGGGGAAGATCCTCATTTTCGCAAAGCAGAATTTGACTCAACTCAATGTCCGCCAGAATGTTCGCGTCCCTGTCAGCAAATTTGTCCGGCAGAGGCGATTAGCGATTTGGATCGGGCTAAATTTGGAGTCATTGACGAACGCTGTTACGGTTGCGGTAGGTGTATTCCTGTCTGTCCAGAGGGGTTGATTTTTGCACGCTCTTATGTATATACGCCAGAGGCGATCGCGCCATTAATTCTGGAGTCGGGAATTGATGCGATTGAAATTCATACCCAAGTAGGACACGAACAAGATTTCCAGAGAATTTGGCAAGCGATCGCACCTTGGGTAGATCGACTTAAGTTGCTAGCAATTAGCTGTCCCGATGGTGCAAATTTAGAGGATTATTTACACTTTCTCTATGCAGTAATTTCGCCTTTACCTTGTCCGTTAATTTGGCAAACCGATGGTCGTCCGATGAGTGGCGACATTGGCAAAGGTACGACTAGCGCCTCAATTAAATTAGCGCAAAAAGTCCTCCAAACCAAATTACCAGGATACATTCAGCTTGCGGGCGGAACGAACAATCATACCGTTACCAAGTTAGCCAAAGCTGGGCTTTTAAACAGCAGAGAAAGACTTAACTTTGAGGGGGAAACTACTCAGAGTTTCCAGTCGAATTGGGGAGTAAATTTACAAGCAAAACTTGATTTTTCTTCTCATCAGATAGCAGGAGTTGCTTATGGAAGTTACGCACGATCGCGGCTTGCACCAATTCTCGATCGTTTAGAAAAAGGCGATCGGCAAACCAACGAGGCTAATTCAGCTTATCCTCTACCTAAATTAGAAAATGACCCTAATTTGCTTTGGCAAGCTGTGATGTTAGCACATTCTCTCGTGTCTCAAGTTAAATCTTTTTCCGCAAACCCTTTACCCATTCACTAAAAACATGATCGACATTACTTACTGCACTATTTTCCCTTAACTAAGGCTCAATTCTCACAACTGATAACTAACCCCTAAAAATTGACTAATCCAATTTGTAATGGTGAACCCCAAGAAGATCGATTTTCGAGAACAACAGGTGTTAGCTTCTGAAACATCCTCAACTGTGCAGAAAAACAATCAGACAACCAGAAGAACGGAAGTAACTGATAATCTCGACCAATTACTAGCAATTCTGCCAGCAAAAATTCGTACGGTATTAGAAAAACATCCTAAACGAGATAACTTAATCGAAGTAGTCATGGATTTAGGAAGACTACCCGAAGCTCGTTTTCCCGATCGCGCGGAGTACCTGACTCAAACACCTATTTCTCACGAAGATTTGCAATATTCCATCGAGAGAGTCGGCATCTTTAGTGGTGATAATCGGGCTGGTATCGAACGTACTTTGCACCGCATTAGCGCGATGCGAAACCGCACTGGAGAGATTATTGGTTTAACCTGTCGCATAGGTCGAGCGGTTTTTGGCACAATTGGCATGATTCGGGATTTGGTAGAAACCGGACAGTCAATTTTACTTTTAGGTCGTCCCGGTGTCGGCAAAACTACAGCTTTGCGGGAAATTGCCAGAGTTTTAGCCGACGATCTCGAAAAAAGAGTCGTAATTATCGACACTTCCAACGAAATTGCTGGTGATGGTGATATTCCTCATCCAGCGATCGGTCGTGCAAGAAGAATGCAAGTTGCTCGTCCGGAATTACAACATCAAGTGATGATCGAGGCAGTGGAAAATCATATGCCGGAAGTAATCGTCATTGATGAGATCGGTACAGAATTAGAAGCTCTTGCTGCCAGAACCATAGCCGAACGAGGCGTACAATTAGTGGGTACGGCTCACGGCAATCAAATCGAAAATTTAATCAAGAATCCTACTTTATCAGATCTAGTAGGCGGGATTCAAGCTGTTACCCTCGGAGACGACGAAGCCAGACGGCGGGGTTCTCAAAAGACTGTTTTAGAACGTAAAGCACCGCCAACATTTGAAATTGCCATTGAAATGCAAGAGCGACAAACTTGGATTGTGCATCCTGATGTGTCGCAAACCGTCGATCTCTTGTTGCGGGGAAAAGAGCCACAACCCCAATTGAGAACGGTTAACGATCGAGGTGAGATAGAAGTTAAAGAGTTAGAGAGATTTTCCGGTTCTCGACAAGAGCGATCGCTTCCTGCAACTGCACCACTGGGTACGCGTATTTCCGCACCCGAACAACCAGTCGGCTGGCGAGCATCAGGACGAATGCAGCCTGTACCCAGTTCGACGAAAACGCGCTATGCTGCACCTAGTAACGATTTTGAGCGGATGCTCGATAAATCTTGGCATCAGCAAGAAGCACTGGGCGAGAAAATCCGGACTCCCGGACCCAACGGCGAAGATTTGCCCGTGTATATCTATCCTTACGGCATCAGCCGCAATCTCCTCGACCAAGTAATCGAGATTTTAAATTTGCCTGTAGTCTTGACAAAAGACCTAGAAAATGCTGATGCAATTTTAGCTTTGCGATCGCACATCAAACATCACTCGAAACTCAAGCAAATGGCGAAACACCGCCAACTGCCAATTCATGCAGTCAAATCAGGCAATACCGCTCAGATTACTCGTGCTTTGCGGCGTTTACTGAATATGGACGACCCCCGCACGCCTGAAGCCGTCGATTTACGCTTATTTACCCAAAGTGGTAACGACGACGAAATCGAAGCCTTAGAAGAAGCCAGACTAGCCGTAGAGCAAATTGTCATTCCCAACGGACAGCCAGTAGAATTATTACCGCGATCGGCAAAAGTCCGCAAGATGCAGCACGAGCTAGTCGAACATTATCGCCTGAAATCTGATAGTTTCGGCGAAGAACCTAATCGACGACTGCGAATTTATCCAGCTTGATTGATTAATCATAATTGAGGAAGGAGCATAAACAAAGAAAAAATGTTCTCCTTCCTCAATTACTGTTAATTGGTGTAAAACTTTACTGATTTTATTGCCAATTATCAACTCGATTTAAGTTGGGATTAGCCAAGAGCAACAAAAATTTGGTAGCCTATCTGAAT
This sequence comes from Oscillatoria salina IIICB1, assembly GCF_020144665.1. NCBI lineage: Bacteria > Bacillati > Cyanobacteriota > Cyanophyceae > Oscillatoriales > Oscillatoriaceae > Oscillatoria > Oscillatoria salina. The sequence goes on from NZ_JAAHBQ010000016.1 coordinate 54,976, forward strand.
AAGTTTGGGAACGGTGAACAAGCGTGGATATTATAATCGGTAGGGGTAAAAAGGCTCGGAGAGCCTACGGAATAGATGAAATTGCTTTAGTTCCGGGACAGCGAACCTTAGACCCTAGTTTGGCAGATACACGCTGGCAAATAGGGGGCATTGAGCGCGACATTCCCATTATTGCTAGTGCAATGGATAGTGTGGTTGACGCACGCATGGCAGTTTTGCTGTCAGAGTTGGGAGCATTGGGCGTTTTGAATTTAGAAGGAATTCAAACTCGCTATCCCAATCCAAAACCAATTTTAGACCGCATTGCCTCGGTTGGGAAGGATGAGTTTGTGGGTTTGATGCAGGAACTTTATAGCGAACCCATTAAACCAGAATTAATTCAACAGCGCGTTAAGGAAATTAAGGATAAAGGTGGTATCGCTGCGGTTAGTGCGACACCTGCGGGCGCGTCAAAGTTTGGCGAAACTGTAGCTGAAGCAGGGGCGGATTTATTTTTTGTCCAAGCTACAGTAGTTTCGACAGCGCATTTATCGCCGGAGTCGATAACACCGCTAGACTTAGCTCAATTTTGCCAGGAAATGCCGATACCTGTGGTTTTGGGTAACTGCGTTACTTATGAAGTCGCTTTGAATTTGATGAAAGCAGGCGCGGCTGCTATCTTAGTCGGTATTGGTCCGGGGGCTGCTTGTACTTCTCGCGGCGTTTTGGGTGTAGGAGTACCACAACCGACAGCGATCGCTGATTGTGCTGCAGCACGAGACGACTATAATGCAGAAACAGGTAATTATGTCCCGGTTATTGCTGATGGCGGGATTGTCACTGGTGGCGATATTTGTAAGTGTATCGCTTGTGGTGCAGATGCGGTCATGATTGGTTCTCCCATCGCTCGTGCGAAAGAAGCCCCAGGCAGAGATTATCATTGGGGTATGGCGACACCTAGCCCAGTTTTACCTCGCGGTACTCGCATCAAGGTTGGTTCCACTGGTACTCTTAAAGAAATTCTGCGCGGTCCAGCTAAATTGGACGATGGTACGCACAATCTTTTAGGTGCTTTACAAACCAGTATGGGAACTTTAGGCGCGAAAAATCTCCAAGAAATGCAACAAGTTGAAGTTGTAATTGCTCCTTCTTTACTAACAGAAGGTAAGGTTTATCAAAAGGCGCAACAATTAGGTATGGGTAAGTAATTTTTTAGGTGGGTATTGCCCACCTATTTGCTTTTTTTGCGTTTACCTTTTTTATATTCACGTGGTATACCTCCTGTACCTCTTAAAAAGTTACCAAAATCTGTACTTCTCCCGTTATGATCGTAATTATTTTTCCCAAAAGCATTATCTAACTTATCTTTATATTCTTGATATTCTTTTGGCACAGAACCTTCTAAAATAATAAAAGCTTTGCTCAAATAATTAGATTGATTAAGATATTTGTTTTTATTCAAAAATTGCTGAAAATATTTACTTGTATTAATTACTTGCTCAACAGCATCTCCTAGCTTACCACTACGTTTTAATTCTACAAAGCAAATTATTCTCCGATCTTCTTTAGCATAAAAAACAAGCAAATCGCAAATTCTTGTCTTCTCTTTGTTCATTCCTAATAATTGTCGCAATTTACACTGAGTATTTACTTGGTCATCTATCGAGAAAAAAAGAATTGTTTCTCCACTTTCTGGCTGAATGTTAATTGAAACACCTTCTTCTTTGAAACTTGTTTTACCAGGAAGCAAACATCCACTTAACATTAAAATATCAAAACACACAGTTTCTTCAACAACTTTAAAGTATTAACAATCTAAGAGAAAATGTGGGAAATATCATCAGAAACATCAGCAAAACTACCCCAATCTATTCTTCCTTTTTCGCCTAAAATGTTTTTGGCTGTCCCGTCTTCAAATAAGTAAACCGATACCTTTTCTTGTGGAATGAAAGCTTCTGTACGTTCTAAATAAAAACGTTCTTTGATACTTTCTTTATCTTCACATCTAGCAGCTTGCATTAAATTGGATAAATGATCGACAATATAAGGACTATGAGTAGTTATTAATACATTTAGTCCAGCCTCTACTAACGTGGCTAAAAATTCAATTATTTCAACTTGAGCCGCCGGATGTAAGTTCATTTCCGGCTCATCAATAATTATTAATTCATTGGGTTCAGCTAGATAACGTAAGCAAAGAACTAAGGGAGCAAGTTCCTTTACCATTGAGGAAACAATTGGCATTTCTAACTTATAATTTTCTGATACTTCAAAAAGCAATTCTTTCTGTAATCCTGAGCTATCAAAATCTACTTTTCCTTGTAAAATTTCCTTTTCTAATAGTTGAGAAAGTTGTATGTATTTATAAATTATTTGATGGTTTTTCCCTAACTTTTCTCGTTCTAGCTTATTTCCGTTTAAAATTCGATGAATAATTCTTAAAAAATATCTTACTGGTTGATAAACTAAATATTTTGTATTTTGCCGCTTTTGTTCTTCAATTGCTGCTTGAGCAGTGGTCGCATTAAAGTTTTGAAAAGGTAAGGTAATAAATGTAGTTCTTTCTGTCGGAAATATATACAGTTGTTTAAACAAAGAATTATGAATCGCTTGAAATATCACATTGTATATAAAGCTAATAAGAATTTGTTTGGGAAGCTTTTGGAGAATTTCTCGATCCGAATTAGTAGAAATCCTATAAAAATAAAGAGTATAATCGTCGGATTCTTTTAAACTATTTAGTAAAGAAAAATTTTCTTTTGAGTCAGGAGAAATTTTTGAATCTATACTTAAATTATAAACTGCTTGTTTTAACTTTTGTTTGGTATCCTGTAAATCAAAACTAACCTTTAATTTTTGAAAATTTGCTCGTTCGGTAGCCAAAAAATTATTCATCCAATTAGGTGTCAACTTGGCTAATTCGTTGAAGTATATTTCTGCGTATTTATCTACAAAATCAACTAAATTAATTTGAGCATTACCTTCATTTATTATTTGTTCAATAGCAGTATCAATAGGTGGGTAAAGTTGCTGAGTTATATTTTTATTTTCAAGATATGTTGTTAAATACTGTTCATATCCGTAAGAACTAAAAATGGATGCTAAAGTGTAAGCTGTCCAAGTTTTTCCAGTGCCATTATGACCAATAAACACTGTAAGAGGCTTTAAATCTATCTCAGCTTTTTCGATAACGCCTAAGTTACAAATTTTTATTTTCATGGCAATTTTTTAACTTAGCTGAGTGAAAAATAAATAATTTACTGTTTTCAGTTTACCAGTTTTGATGGGTGGGCAATGCCCACCTTGAATTCATTTTTTAACGTTGGGCTAATTGCGGGGTTTTTCCCAATAATCCTGTCATCAATCTTAGGGAATAGATTTTGAGAGGATGAATGTGATTCATTAGCCACAAACCGAAGCGACGGAGGGTGACAATAGGAAAAAGGTTATTAGAAAAAATTCGGTCTAAAAAGTCAGTAAAGCCGAGAATAGTAAGATTTTCTAGTTTGCGCCAGCGTTCGTAGCGTTTGAGGATGCGAATATCACCAATATCCTCACCTCGATTGTAAGCTTCGCGCAAGATTTGAGCAAGGGCGGCTGCGTCGCGAATACCGAGGTTTAAACCTTGTCCCCCGACGGGATGACAACAGTGGGCTGCGTCGCCAATTAAGGCTAATCTAGGTTTAATGTAGCGATCGCTCTGCATCAATTGTACGGGAAACAAATAGCGATCGCTGCTCAATTCAATTTCTCCAAGTAAACCAGCCAGACGCTGTTCTAATTTTGCCAGAAATTCGTCTGCGGGTAGTTCTTGTAAAATTTTCGCTTCTGCGTGGGGAGATGTCCAGACTATCTGACAACGGTTTCCTGGTAAAGGTAAGACTCCCATTGGACCGCTATACCAAAAGCGCTCGAAAGCAGTATCATTAGTTGGGGCTGAATGTTTAATCGTAAATGTGACGCAAGATTGCCAATACTTCCAGCCGTGAGTTTGGATACCAGCTTGAGTACGAATTTGCGATCGCTTCCCATCAGCACCCACCAGTAAACGCGATCGCAGTTTGCGGATCTCTCCGTTTAATTTTACTTCAATTTCGACATCTGATTCGTGATAATCAACTTTGATTACTTCTGCCGGAGATAACCAAGTAATATTGTCGCATTCCGCCGTAAACTGTTGCAGAGAAGACAAAACTGTGCCATGTTCAGCAACATAACCCAGTGCATTTGTCTTTAAATCGGACAACTGGAACTTGACAATTTCCGGATAATCTGCATCCGACAAGCGAATATTGCGAAACTGGGCAATTTTGGGTAAGATATCATCCCAAACACCAATCCCAGTCAAAATTCTCCCCGAAAGTAACGAAAGAGCATAAGCTTGCTTACGTGCAGTGGCTACTTCTTGGGGTAACGCTTCAATAATAACTACTTTTAAGCCAGAATCCTGCAACGCAGCCGCAAAAGTAGTTCCCACAATCGAGCCACCAGCGATCGCCACATCATAATCTAAGTTTACGGTCGTCGTTTCTCTTTCGGGAGTTAACTGATTTAAAATCATTTTTGGCTAAATAGCAAGTAAATGTTAGGAATATTTACTTTATTTTATCGCCCGATGGGATGGGCATTTTACTTCTGTATCTGATTATGTCATGCTGAGTGAAATTCTCAACGCAGTGAAGAATTGAGTGTTCGCGTAGCGTTCTCGTTGGCGTAGCCTTCCCGAAGGGTAGAGTAGCATCTCCAACATACTGGATGGAGAAGATTCTTCGCTTTAAAAGAATGACACTACTTTTCGCTCAGAATGACAATGTAAACTGACAATTGGGAAGCGATCGCCAAAAGGTTCTCAGTCTAAATTATGTCATGCTGAGGGAAATGGGTGAACGTAGTGAAGAATTGAGTGTTCGCGTAGCGTTCTCGTTGGCGTAGCCTTCCCGAAGGGTAGAGTAGCATCTCCAGCGCAATGTAGATTGTCCCTTCGTCTCAGGTGTGCTTGAGATTCTTCGCTTTAAAAGAATGACAGCATTTACTAGCCCGCGAAGGCGGGCTTCGTTCGTGTAGCCGCCCGTTTACGGGTGCGGCGAAGATTCTTAACAAATCTAGACAAAAATCCTCTCAATGAGGTATAGTAGAAAATTGTGAGTTTTTACAAAAGCCATGAAAGCCGAACAAGTCATTCGCTCAATAGAAGCAGAATACATCAAATCTGACTTACCCTCAATTAACGTGGGGGATACAGTACGCGTCGGAGTAAGAATTATTGAAGGGGGAAAGGAACGCGTACAGCCATTTGAAGGTACAGTAATCGCCATGCGTAATGGCGGAATTAATGAAACAATTACCGTTCGACGGATTTTCCAAGGTGTGGGAGTAGAAAGAGTCTTTCTGCTACATTCACCGAGAATTCAATCAGTAAAAGTAGTTCGTAGAGGTAAAGTACGTCGAGCCAAATTATATTATTTACGCGATCGCATTGGTAAAGCAACCCGCATTAAACAACGTTTCGACCGCCCAATTTAAACTAGAGAGCGGCGGAGTCTCCTGCAAAAGTTACCCTTTTGCGTTAAACTGGATCGAAGAAAAGCTCCGCCTCACGTTATAATAAAAAAGTATGCGCTCTTAGTTCAGTTGGTAGAACGCAGGTCTCCAAAACCTGATGTCGGGGGTTCAAGTCCTCCAGGGCGCGTTCTCATCTCAACCAAAAGGCTGTACCCGAAAAGAGCAAACCAGTGACGCGAAACCCAAGCGTACCAAACTACGCTTTTCCTAGCCAAATCAAGATTCGGGTAAGCTGTTGAGTGTGAGTAAAAATAAAACTTAAAGGTAGAAAATTACTTCGCCTTTAAATGAACTTTTTGGGGGAGGGTAGTAACAGTGGCAAAGAAAAATGCAACTAAAAAAGAAAATACAGAAACCAAAGACAGCAAAGAGGGCTTAGGCAATATGAGTTTCGTCAAAGAAACTCAAGAAGAACTTGCCAAAGTCGTTTGGCCTAGCCGACAACAATTGATTGGGGAATCGGCGGCAGTAATGCTAATGGTAACACTAGTGGCAACAATTATTTATTTAGTCGATAACTTCTTCGCATGGGCAGCAGGGAAGGTGTTTTAAAATGAGTTTTGCAGCAGAATATCCAGACGAAGAAAATCTTGAGCAACAAGAAAAACGACAGAAAGCTCGTTGGTATGCAGTGCAGGTAGCTTCAGGCTGTGAAAAGCGCGTGAAGGCAAACCTAGAAATGCGTATTCGCACGCTGGATGTAGCTGACAGAGTTCTCCAAGTACAAATTCCCCAAATGCCAACCGTGAAAATCCGGAAAGATGGCAGTCGCCAACATAGCGAAGAAAAAGTCTTTCCCGGTTACGTCCTAGTCAGAATGGTAATGGACGATGAAAGTTGGCAGGTTGTCAAAAACACCCCAAATGTGATTAACTTTGTAGGTGCTGAACAAAAACGTCGCTACGGACGAGGGCGCGGTCACGTAAAACCTGTTCCTCTCAGTCCGGGAGAAGTCGAGCGCATTTTCAGACAAACTACCGAGCGAGAACCAATCGTCAAAATCGATATGGCAGTGGGAGACAAAATTTCCGTACTCTCTGGACCCTTTAAAGATTTTCAAGGTGAGGTCATTGAAGTTAGTCCGGAAAGAAGTAAACTGAAAGCTCTGCTGTCTATCTTTGGGCGCGATACGCCAGTAGAATTAGAGTTTAACCAAGTTGAGAAACAAAGCTAGCAATGGCAAAGAAAGTAGTTGCCCTGATTAAATTGGCTCTTCCGGCAGGAAAAGCCAATCCAGCGCCGCCTGTGGGACCTGCCCTAGGTCAACATGGCGTAAATATCATGGCTTTTTGTAAAGAATACAACGCGAAGACTGCTGACCAAGCAGGAATGGTGATTCCGGTAGAAATTTCGGTTTTTGAAGACCGCAGTTTTACCTTTATCCTAAAAACGCCACCAGCGTCAGTATTGATTCGCAAAGCTGCCGGAGTAGAAAAAGGCGCTAGTGAACCGAATAAGCAGAACGTGGGTAAGATAACTCGCGACCAATTGAGGGAAATAGCGCAAACTAAAATGCCCGATTTGAATGCTAACGATATCGAAGCAGCAATGAAGATTGTGGCAGGAACGGCGAAAAACATGGGCGTGAAAATCGAAGACTAAAATAATTTAACTAGGGGAGAGGCTGCGGCTTCGTTATTTACCCAAGGAGAAAAAAATGGCAAAAAAAATCTCGCGTCGAATGCAAGCGGCGCTGGAAAAAGTAGAACCACGAGCTTACGAACCACTACAAGCTCTCAATCTTTTAAAAGAAACAGCTACGGCTAAATTCGACGAAACAGCCGAAGCTCATATTCGTTTGGGAATTGACCCCAAATACACCGACCAACAGTTACGGACAACGGTTAGCTTCCCGAAAGGTACAGGTCAAGCTGTGCGGGTTGCCGTCATCGCTAGAGGCGAACAAGTACAGGAAGCAACTAACGCTGGTGCTGATGTGGTTGGTTCTGAAGAATTAATCGACGAAATCCAACAAGGACGAATGGATTTCGATATTGTGATCGCGACTCCAGACATGATGCCGAAAGTAGCTAAATTGGGGCGGCTTTTGGGTCCGAGAGGGATGATGCCTTCTCCGAAGGGAGGAACAGTTACTACTGACATTACTGATGCGATTGGCGCATTTAAAGCAGGTAAACAAGAATTCCGGGCTGACAGAACTGGGATCGTTCATGTTATGTTTGGAAAGGCATCATTCCCAGCAGAAGATTTGTTAGTCAATTTGAAGGCATTGCAGGAAGTTATCGATCGCAATCGTCCTTCTGGAGCTAAAGGTCGTTATTGGCGCAGTGTATATGTCTCGGCATCAATGGGACCTGCGATTGAAGTTGATATTAGCTCGCTGCGGGATCTAAAAACAACTGAAATTGCTGCTTAAGTGCTCATAACTCATAACTGAATAGGTTTAAGCCGAAGACAGCAGGAGCGAATAGCTTAATACCCTGCCGAGGTTGATACTCACAATTTCCCTTTCTGCTACAGCCGTAGTTTAGCTGTGGCAGAGTTAAGAAAGTGTGTTGCGTCAAGCACAACCCCGGCAAAAATGTCGGGGTTTTGTGTTGGGAAAACGAGTTGTTTAGCAACGAAGTAAAGACCTCCTGAGTAGTTATCAGCGAGCAGTTACCAACCCATTACCAAATAAACACAGGAGGTGAGTCAGAGTTGGGAAGAACGCGAGAAAACAAGGAAGCGGTAGTTGAGGATCTCAAGCAACTCTTGAGTGAATCGCAGCTAGCAGTAGTCATTGACTACCAAGGGCTGTCGGTAGCCGAAATTACCGATTTGCGAGATCGTCTGCGCCCCGCAGGTGCAATTTGTAAAATCACCAAAAATACGCTGATGCGGCGTGCGGTGGAAGGTGATGAAACCTGGCAGCCAATGAATGAATTTTTGGCTGGTAGTTCTGCCTTCTTACTGGTGAAAGACGATGTAGGTAGTGCGATTCGCGCTTACCAGGATTTTCAGAAAGCTACTAAGAAAACTGAGTTTCGCGGTGGCGTGATGCAGGGTCAAGCCCTGAATCAAGATCAGGTAAAAGCGATCGCGGATCTGCCTTCTAAGGAAGAACTGATTGGTCAAGTGGCTGGGGCGATTAATTCGATCGCTACTAAGCTGGCTGTCGGGATCAATGAAGTTCCTGCTTCTTTGGGACGGGGAATCAACGAGGTTCCTGGTTCTTTGGGCAGAGTTTTTGGGGCTTTGGCTCAAAAACAAGAACAAGACAAGGCTGCTTAAGCAGTTGATTGCCAATTGGCGCTTGAGCGTCGTTAAAGTTAACTAATTACCATCAAGGAGTTTAATTCATGTCTGCTACAACTGACGAAATTTTGGAAAAATTGAAATCTCTGACTTTGCTGGAAGCTTCTGAGCTTGTTAAGCAAATCGAGGACACATTCGGTGTAAGTGCTGCTGCTCCCTCTGGTGGGATGATGATGATGGCTCCCTCTGGGGGTGGTGGTGCTGCGGCTGCCGAAGAAGTCGAAGAGAAAACTGAATTTGACGTTATTCTCGAAGAGTTCCCGGCTGATAAGAAGATTGCAATCCTCAAAGTGGTACGCTCAATCACTGGCTTGGGCTTGAAAGAAGCTAAGGAAATGGTTGAATCTGCTCCTAAGCCGATTAAAGAAGCTGTCGCTAAGGAAGAAGCTGAGTCGGTTAAGAAACAGCTTGAAGAAGCTGGAGCGAAAGTCAGCGTTAAGTAAAATTCTTACTTTCGATAGTCTTTGTCAGGCATTCGCTGAGGATGCCTGATTTTTTTGTAAGATTAAGTGGTAATTCAATTCAGCGAAATTGGGTGCAAAATTTTTGTAGTTTCGATTGAGTGAAGTAGTCAGCGTGATTAGTGGCGATTGGGCTTCCGCCCAGCGCCCGATCGGGCGATCGCGAAAGTTAATTACTATGCAGAGCAAACTTATGAGTCCGAAAACTCCCAACCAATCATCAGATCGGGGTGTCTTATCTTTCCTAAAATATATCTTTTTGATTACTAAAGGTAGTATTACTTTAGTTTTTTTATTACTCTTGTTTGGTTTGTGGCAAACGGGATCTCGCTTTGTTAGTCAGGTTGGGACGATTTTTCATGCTGAACCGGCGAAACCCGAAATTGAACCGCCCACTCAAATTGTTAGTAAACTGCGCGGGGCTAGTGAATTAACGACTGCTGTTTTTGCTATGGAGGCTGTGGTTCCGGCTCGTCAAGACCGGAAATTAGGTAAAATTGTGGTTGGCTCGACGACGTTACTTTATATTGCTTATGGTGAAGTACGCGCTGGAGTCGATTTAAGTGAGTTGGAAACTGAAGATATTGCTGTCACTGATGAGCGAATTGAAGTTATCCTCCCGCCGCCACAGATTCTCGATAGTAAAATTGATGTTAATCGCTCTCGTGTTTATGACTATAATCGAGGTTTTTTAGGTTTGGGTCCTGATGTGGCACCAGAATTACAAACCTTAGCCCAACAAACTACTTTACAACGAATTGTTACGACTGCTTGCTCTGATGGGGTGCTAAAAGAAGCAAACGATCGCGCTCAATTGACAGTTACTCAGTTGTTAAGTACCACGGGCTATAAACAGGTTGAAGTGAAAACTTCTCCACCTTCTGTCCAAACTTGTCAACTTCCTCCATCTACTCCGGTTAACGAGCAATTTAACTCGGTGCATAATTAGTTAGTTTTTGAGTGGCGATCGCTAACTAATCAACAAATATTTTCTTTTACTACAAAATTAGGTCGCTGTCAACCCAAGTTCGGTAAATTTTAACTGACAACTAGGTTACGGATTTTCCCACTGATCCAAATCAGTTAACCTCGATATAGTTGAAGTAAGGAACAAAGTAAAGAAAAATTAAGCAGTATATTTAGGTTAAATATCTTCAACTATGTTTGAACATTTCACAGACAAAGCAATCAAAGCTATTATGTTAGCTCAGGAGGAAGCTCGGCGTACGGGGCACAATCTCGTCGGAAGCGAGCAAATTCTCCTGGGATTAATTGCTGAAGGAACTTCTAACGCAGCGAAAATCCTGAAAAAATTAGGTGTAACGCTGAAGGAAGCCCGCAAGAGAGTAGACGAATTGATTGGTAGAGGACCGGGTTATTCCCCAGTAAATATACCATTTACACCGAAAGCCAAGCGAATTTTCGATCAGTCACTCAGAGAAGCCCAACAACTAGGACATAATTTTATCGCGCCAGAACATTTATTGCTAGCGATCGCCAAGGAAACCGAAAGCGTAGCGACTAAAGTTTTGGAACAACTCGAAGTCAATCGAGCCGAAATTCGCCAGGAATTAATCAATTCCTCTACAGAAGAAAATACGGCCGCCGCCGCCACAATGGGTAGTAGGCAACAACCAGGTTCTTTCTTCGGTCCGGGGATGGGCAAAAAACCCACCTTAGAAGAATTTAGCATTAATTTGACCCAACGGGCAGCAGAAGGAAAAATCGATCCTGTAGTGGGACGGGAACGGGAAATCGAACGAACAGTACAAATATTAGGTCGTCGTACTAAGAATAACCCAGTTTTGATCGGAGAACCAGGAGTCGGGAAAACCGCGATCGCTGAAGGACTAGCTTTGCGAATTGTTTCTGGTGACGTTCCCGAGTTAATCCGCGATAAACAGGTAATTAGCTTGGACATGGGTTTACTCCTAGCCGGAACTCGTTTCCGAGGCGAATTTGAAGAACGTCTCAAAGCAGTTGTCGCCCAAGTGAAAGAAGCAGGTAATATTATCCTCGTAATCGACGAAATTCACAACCTCGTGGGTGCAGGTGCGATGGGAGGGGGAACCGATGCAGCAAATATGCTCAAACCTGCCTTAGCCAGAGGAGAATTGCAGTGTGTGGGAACGACTACCCTCGACGAATACCGCAAGCATATCGAACGAGATGCAGCATTAGAACGTCGCTTCCAACCTGTTAAAATTGGCGAACCTTCAGTTGAGGAAACATTTGAAATTCTCATCGGTTTGCGGGAAACTTATGAAGATTTCCACAAAGTGAGTATTACTCAAGAAGCCTTAGCCGCAGCCGCAAAATTATCTGACCGTTATATTAGCGATCGCTTCCTTCCCGATAAAGCAATTGACTTAATTGACGAAGCTGGTTCGCGGACTCATTTACGACATTCTCAGCGTCTCAAAGCCGAAGAAGTAGAAGAAGATCGAGAAGTTCCCATTGTTGACGAAGAAGCGATCGCCGAAATCGTTGCTTCTTGGACGGGAGTACCTGTTACTAAGCTAACCCGCCCAGAATCGGAGATGTTACTGCATCTCGAAGCCAACCTCCACGAACGTTTGATCGGTCAAGACGAAGCTGTCAAAGCAGTTTCTCGCGCCATTCGTCGTGCAAGAGTCGGTTTGAAAGATACCAATCGACCGATCGCGAGTGTCATTTTTTCCGGTCCAACTGGGGTAGGGAAAACCGAACTTGCCAAAGCTTTAGCCGCTTATCTGTTTGGTTCCGACGAAGCAATGATTCGCCTCGATATGTCGGAATTCATGGAACCACATACGATTTCTAAGTTGATTGGTTCGCCTCCAGGATATATCGGTTACGATGAAGGCGGTCAGTTAACCGAAGCAGTGCGACGCAGACCTTATACAGTGTTGTTGTTCGACGAAATTGAAAAAGCACACCCAGATGTGTTTAATTTGTTGCTACAACTGTTAGATGATGGTCGTCTGACTGACGCACAAGGTCGTCATGTTAACTTCAGCAACACCTTAGTAATTATGACCTCGAATATCGGTTCGAGAATTATTGAGAAAGGTGGTGGCGGATTTGGCTTTGAGTTCGCTGAAGACAAAGCGGAATCGCAGTATAATCAACTGCGAAATCGCGTCAACGACGAAATGAAGAATTATTTCCGTCCAGAGTTCCTCAACCGTCTCGATGAGATTATTGTCTTCCGTCAATTGACTAAGGATGAAGTTAAGCAGATCGCTGACAATATGTTAAGTGAAGTATGTTAAGTGAAGTTAGCGATCGCCTGAGCGAACAGCGATCGATTCATTTAGAAGTTACAGAAGCGTTTAAAGAGCGTGTCGTCAGTGAAGGTTACGATCCTAGTTACGGTGCAAGACCTTTGCGTCGGGCAATTATGGCACTGTTAGAAGATAGTATGGCAGAAGCCATTTTGTCGGGTGAAGTGGAAGATGGAGATACCGTACTGGTAGACCTCGACGAAGATGGTAACGTGAAAGTCAAAGGCTCGAAGCATTCCGATTTACTCCTGCAACCTGTCGGCTAACCACCTCATGAAAATCAAATAAATAAGATTAGATCCGCCTTCTAGCCATGCTAAAGGCGGATTATTTAATTTTCACCGAAGCGATCGCTATTATTGTTGCTAGAGATAGTTGAGTGCGATCGCCATTATTTAATTAAGAAAGACTGATTTCTAAGACGCGATCGCTACTTTGCTGGAACTACTAATAAGACAATTCCTTCTCTACCCACAACAGTTACTGGCTGACCGGGCTGTAGAATAGTAGGAATAAGATCGGGAGTAGTTTGGTAAAGCTTCGCGGGCCAATAGCTAGCACGAAACTTCGCTCGTCCCGGTCGATCGTGAGCGATCGCTACTTCTACACTTCCTACAGATGGTTCTGCAAACATTTCTACACCAGTGCTAGCAACTTCACTCATTGGTAAATACACTCCTGTTAGCTTAGATAAGTTAATCTCATTGATAGCTGCTCAGAATACCTTTTCGGTGTGATTTAAATCTCACTTCAGGCAAATCTTCGACACGGCGATCGCCTACTTTTTGCTGCTATTATAGTCTACATTTGTGCTTTATTTATAAGTTCTTTTCTACACATCTATCTTAGGTAAGAACTATCATATTAATAGCATAAGCAATCTCAATCGACAAAAATAGGCAAAACTTTTTCGATGAGGAAATTTTAGCTACACGAATCAAGCTTTTGATAAATTTGACCTCTAGAAAGTAACTAAGAAGAAATCGCGACCCACCTTGAGAGCAAATAAACTAACCTCTTAAAGCTCGATAAACTGCTTGCTCAAACTTATCACATTCGTTAATTAACTGAATAACAACTTTCTGAAAATAAGGAACATCAATTAAACTTATCTCAGCATTGTGCATAATCGAAAAAGTTTGTCTACCACTAATAGTTTCCAAACACCAAAAACCGATTTTGTAGTTAGAGTTTTCTGCAATCAACAGCGTAGACATCCAACCTGGTATCTCATCTCGACTATCAAACTTGACACCACTAGGTACAGAAAATTCCAAAGTAGTGTCATAGCGTAAAATAAAAAGAGTTTGAGTGCTACCAGACTCCATTGTGAATCGAAGAATAGTACGGCGATCGTTAATATCTGCAATTTTCCATCCTAATTGATTACAATACCTAGAAATAGTTGAACGGTAGTTACTACCAGAAAATAAATCCAGATCGATTGCCATAATTTTTGCTCCTAACTAAACCTTACTTTTTCTCCTACTCAAATTGACTAATGCTGCGATAAAGCGCTATTAACTGCTGACTGAATTTCTCTAATTTGTTTAAAATCGGTAGAAGCATACGCTCTTGATTCCGATCCCCCAGAAACAACTACTATCCAATAAGTAGACTTTTGAGAACGCCACCACCAAATTCCTAATCCAATTAACAAAAGACCAAGACCGTAAAAGATAAGCAAAAAAACTCCTAAAACAATACAAATAATAGGTCCTTTACGACTAGGGTTTTCAATTAAAGTTTTAACTGCGGCAATATTACGAATAGGAAACTGAGTACTAGGAACTTCAAACATATTTCTCGTTACCCTAACTACGCCGTTATCGTAAAAAATAGAATCTGCCATTATCAAAATCTCCCTAATAAATTAGAAAAAATTACTTTCACAGCAAGAGCAATCGAACAACTAAATCATTGTTTGGTTGGCTACTTATTTAGCTTTAAAACCAAAATAACTGAAACAAAAATCTAGCGACTAGCAACCTCTATTGTTAATCTACTTGCACCTTGATAATTTCTTGCTTCGAGATTAATCATCAGAACTATCACCAACTTGACAATTAAAATTAATCTTTTTGTTGGTAACTTAATTGTTCGACAAATAAACTTACTCGTTAGCAAGATTGGCAAGAATTTTAACCGCCTAAAAAATAGCTAAAATTAATATTTATTTACTTAAGGGCAGCTATTTTTTCGTTTTTAAAACTCAATTTTTGTGAGATTAAACCGAAGGTTACTAAACCAAGCCAAACCCAAAAAGAGATAAAATTTTCGGGTACTTTTTCGGGTTCGTGTTCGGGTAATTCCAAGGGAATAGGGGGTGTTTGGGGAGCATTTCCGCTACCTAGTGACGTGCCAAAAAACTGAGAATTAGTAAAAGGCTGATGAGAACTGGCAACAAAGTCATTAAGAGCAGAGGTAACAGTATAACCATCATCAAATCCAAAGGTAAAAAGAGCGCCTTCCAATTCAAAAGGTTCAGCACCAAAAAAGTCAATTTTCGACCAAATATCGATATCTAAGCCAAAATTAAAACTATCGCCTACCTCGAAAGAACTATTCAGAAAATCTAGTCTAAGTAATTGACTTCCATCCACAAGACCGCTAACTTGAATATCAGTGTCAGAAATACCGTTAAGTAAGTTCATTCCTAGGGGCGATCCTTCTAAACCTGGAGCATTATTTGTGGGATCAAAAAAAGCATTAACCGAACTGAGATCTAAAGTCAACCAATCCAAAGTTTTACCTAACGAACCTTCTAAAAACTTAACTTTAAAAAAGTCATTAGTCTCATAAGGTGTAGAACCGATAGTATCAATAGTAACTTTAGGGATTGTGCTGAGGAAACTGCTACTTCTAGCTTGCTCAATTTGGGTTTGGGTAAGCCGATCTAATTTAGCTCCGTCTGGAGTAATATCATTAACAGAATTAGCAGCATTACGTTTACTACCTTTTGTCATTAAATTTACGGAATCACCTGCACCAAAATTATCATGTTTGAGTCCAAAATTATGACCAATTTCGTGAGCAATTGTATCTCGGCGACCAATACCTGAATTATAACTAAAAGTGGCATCGTTAATTATAGTTCCATTACCACCTATCCAAGCTGTTCCATAAGTAGTGAAGTTAGGAAGAGCAGTCTCGATATTATCAACGAACCACATATTTAAAGGTCCAGTGTTCCACCCAGAGTCCAGGTGTCTTCCGAAAGAACCTGGATCTCCGGAAAAAGCTAATTGATGGAATTCGTAATTGATGTAAGGTGGGGAACTATCAGGGTTTTCAGCAATACTTAAATATTTAGAGTCATTGAGTTGTACGGAGTCGAGGAAAAGTATGTCAATACCTGCCTGAAACCAAATTTTATCTGTTTCGGCTTCAAAAAAGTTCATCTCGGCACAATTCAAGCCAAAGTCATTACAAACTCGAATTGGCTGAACTTTAAGATACTTATCGATGATCTGGGCTTGAGTTTTAGGAGTCAGACAAGCTGATAGTGCGAGAAAGCTGGCTCCAAACAAAAACTGAGAACGTAAAGAAAACATTAGCGATCGCCTCCCTGTGAGCTAAATGGAGATGGGATTACATTTGAAGACTTTTTTGCTTTCTCAGCAGCTATTGCTCGAACTTTAGGTCTCCAAAGTTAACCTTACTCTGATAGAAACTAAATTTTTCTGGGGTTTATCATCTTCTAGATTCATTAATAATATAACTAGAAAGGCAGGATGGAGGCTACCAATCAAGATTGGTAATTTGCTTGGCAATTTACTAGCAAAACTTTGGCGTTAAATCTTACTTTCTGTAAGGTTTTTTGTCGGCATGGTCAACGAGTTAACAATTAAGTTTGGTGACTTGATTGTTAACTTGGTTGTTAACTTGATGGTAAGCTAATATTTAAGAAGTTAATAGTGAACGAGGAAAATGACTCAACGAGAAGAATTTATCCAGATAGTACAAAAGTATTGGGATATAGCTAAACTGTATGAAGATTTAAAAATAGCAAAGGAAAAGTATGCTCCTCACAAAAGACAGGGATTGAGTGAGCTAGAAAAAGAGTATTTATTGGGTTTACTTTGTGGATATAATCCTACAGAACTTGCTAGTAAAATCTGCAAACAACCTAGTACAATTAATTCAGACTTATCTAGAAGTTTGTATAGATATGTAGAAGTTTTAACCGGACGAGAAGAAAATAGTCTCCGCAGTTGGCAGGATGTGGTTTGTTGGTTAGAACCAAAATATAAACGGATTGAAAATTGGGATAGTGCGCCAAATATTAGTAACTTTTATGGACGCGATCGCGAATTAGCAACTCTTGAACAATGGATAGTAAAAGAGCAATGTCGTTTGGTGGCAATAATAGGTATAGGAGGAATTGGGAAAACGTCTTTGTCGGTAAAACTAGCACGAGAAATTAAAGATAAATTTCAAATAATAATTTGGCGAAGTTTACGTTACACTCCACGCTTAGAAGAAATTGTTGGTGACTTAGTTTCAGTAGTTACTAATCACCAGGAATTTGAGTCACTAGAAACTTTAGAAGCTAGAATAGAAAACTTATTAAAATTTTTGCGATTGCGTCGCTGTCTAATTGTTTTAGATGGCTTGGAAACACTTATGTGTACCAATAAATTAGCAGGAGAATATCACGAATGTTATCAAGAATATGGAGATTTTTGCCGAGAAATAGGTAATTCAGAACATCAAAGTTGTTTGTTGTTAACCAGTTCTGAAAAATCAGCAGAAATTGCTTTACTAGAAGGTAAAAATAGCCCAGTTCGTTCCTTAAAATTAGAAGGTTTGCAACTCAAAGCAGCCAAAAATATTTTGCAAGTTAGGAATTTAGTTGAAGAACCAGAGTGGGTAAATTTGATTCAACGTTATCAAGGTAATCCTACATACTTAAAAATAGTTTCTACAACAATTGCAGAAGTATTCCAAGGTAGAACCTCAGAGTTTTTTTCTAAGAATAGTACCTATTTGGGTCATATAAGTGAAATTCTAGACCAACAATTTGAACGATTATCTGATTTAGAAATTAGGATAATCTATAAATTAGCAACAGCGCAAAAAACTCTGAATCATCCTGAGTTACAAAAGCGAATTTGCTTGCAAGTATCAACGACAAAAATTACCGACGCACTTCAATCTTTAATCCGACGATGTTTAATCGAAACCAGTTCGGTAAGTTCTAGGGAAAAGGAAACGGTTTATACAATTCAGCCACTAATTAGAAAGTATGTTATCAATCGTTTTAGTAATTTATAGAGGAGATGATAAGAGTTATGTTGACTTTAGAAATATTGCTGCAAAAGCGTTATCATAATCTTAAGCTATTGGGTGAAGGAGGTTTTGGTAAAATTTATGAAGTAAATGATGGTAATAAGCTGAAAGTATTAAAAGTTTTAAATCTAGAAAATTGTCATTCTTTAGAGAAAATGGAAAAGGCGATCGCGCTTTTTCAACGAGAAGCTGAGGTACTAGAAAAATTAAATCATCTAGGTATACCAAAATTAGCTGCGGAAGGATATTTTACGATTAATGACTCAGAAAATTGCCCGATTCTTCATTGTTTAATGATGGAGAAAATTCCTGGGGTTAATTTGTTAAATTGGTTGCCACAAAAAGAGCATAAATTAATTACTACCGAAATAGCAATTGATTGGTTAAAGCAGTTAGTTAATATTTTAGATTATTTACATAAAAATAATTATTTTCACCGCGATATTAAGCCGCAAAATATTATTTTAAAGCCCGATGGACAACTGGTGTTAGTCGATTTTGGTGCTGTGAGAAAAATTAGTAACACTTATTTAGTAAAATTACCTGAAGATCGAGTAACAAATTTACTTTCTGATGGTTATACACCTTGGGAGCAAACGAATGGGAAAGCAATTCCGCAGTCAGATTTTTTTGCACTGGGAAGAACTTTTGTATATTTACTAACAGGAATTGAGCCGAGTAAGCTCAATTTTGATTATGAAAATTGTCATTTGATTTGGCGCGTTCAAGCGCCTGAATGCAGTCACCAATTTGCTGATTTAATAGATGATTTGACCGCTTTTTCTCCTCAAGTTCGTCCTCAACACACACGAGAGATTTTCAAACGAATTGAAGAAATAGAGCAAAGTCTGCAAACTTCGTCAGTTGTTAGAAAAAGAAAGATAATTCAACGGGAAATAAACCCTAAAAAACAAATTATTTTTTTGAGATGGAAGACTCAGTTAGTTGTCTTAGTTTTGGGAGTGCTAGGTTGGAAATTTTTATCCCCTCAAGTAGCCCAACAGTTAAATAAACTTGCCTATGATAAATATATGGCACAAGAGTACAGTCAGGCTGAGTTATATTATCGCTTGGCAATTTCATTTAAGTCAAATTATGGCATTGCTAGATATGGTTTGGGTGCAGCTTGTGAGGAGCGAAAAAAGTTTGATTGTGCTTATCAAGAATATAGAATTGCTAGTCAAAATGAAGACGATCGCGCTGCTTCTAGGGCTATGAATAATTTAGCTCGTTTGTATATACTTCGAGATGCCAATTACGATGAAGCCGTCGAGATTATTTTAGCAGGCTTGAAACAAGCGGAAGAAGTGGCAGTTAAATCGGCTTTGCATAAAAATTTGGGTTTAGCTTATTTGCAGAAAAATCAGTTAGTTGAAGCTAAGACTCAGTTACAGAAATCAATTAATTTAGATAATCGAGATGATGCTTATTGTGTATTGTCTGAGGTAGAAGAAAAAATGGGAGATAGAGAAGGCGCGATCGCTGCAAGAGCAAATTGCTCTTCCTAAATTTTAAACACCAATTTTCTAATAGCAAATTAGCCCGCATAAGCGGGCTAACTTACTACTATTAACGAGCAGTATTCTTCACTGGTGGTGCAGGATCGCAATTGTTTTGCGGTGCTTCAACCACTTCCAGAAGAAGATTTTTCCCTACCGACAAGGTTGCAGGTAAATGTATCGGCGCGAAGTTTCCACTCGTAGCTAATGCGAAAAATGTTGTCACGACAGCAGTAATTATTGTTTCTAGCTTGCTGAACATAGTTAATTCACCTCCGTTGTGTATAATTACAGTGCGTTAAAGTATTTATGCGATCGCCTATTGAGGACAAGGGCTTTTACCGTCTTTGTCATCGCAAACCTGGGAATAACTGTCAGTAGCGATCGCGTTACCAACCTGACGGTAACTTGCAAAGATTGCTGTACTTGGCTCAATCGCAGCTTTGCTTTCAGCTAAAGTAGGTGTAGCTAGGGTAGCGATCGCGGTTACGCCGAAAATAGTTGTTAAGAGTTGTTGCATAACTCGGTTCTCCTTCAACTGTTATTTGAAAGAGGAGAAATCGAGTTCCGGAACTGCTTTTTTTCTCCACAACTCTAGAATGACTGATATATCTACGTTTCAACGTTCACTTTCTTACCAGCTTTGTCGCTTCCAATTGGATCTAAAATGAGCGAAAATTGAACCTAGTTAGCCAATCAATTCAGAAAAAGCATGGCAAATTCGATTAGAGCAACGAAACAAGGTTTAGAGATTATCGATCTCGCTAGAATTAAGAAAGGATGGAGTAAAGAAGAAGAGGCTTGGTATCAATTAGCTTTAGTAGGCAGATCGACTCTGAAAAGATTTTGGCAGCGAAGTAGAATTCGCCCAGAAAATTTTGTCAAAATTTGCGAAGTTGTAGGAGTGAACGATTGGCAAAAGATTGCTGATTTGAGTTTACCTAGTAATAAATCTCTACTGGAAATCGAGATAAAAGCTGTAGTTGAAGAAGTTGACAAACCCTTCATTGATAACCTAATTTCTCAATTACTGGAAAATTATTTAAAAATCGAAGTAAAAGCTAATAAAATTCCGCCCGGTAGCGAAACGTTAGCTCAAGATTGGCAGCCGGTAGAAACAGTTTTGCCTAAGAGTAAAACTAGATTTATTTCGAGCGAAAATGAATTACCAGAAGCCAGTATTAGACGAGCTAAAAAAATAGAATTAGGCGAAAATGATTCAGTCGTACTCGTTGTTCAAATGACCTTAGAATTAGAGAACCAAGTTGGAGTTATTGTCGCAGTTTATCCAGCTGAAGATACTACCCATTTACCAGAAAGTTTGCAAATAGTAGCAATAGACGAATTGTCAGCAATTATTTCAGAAGCAACAGCAGAAAGGGGAGACGACTCTATGCAACTGGAGTTTGGTATTGAACCAGAAGAACTATTTAGCGTCCAACTGACTCTAGATAATGTTACGATTAGAGAAGATTTTTAAATCTAGATAATAATGGGAAAACTGGTTGTCCTTAATTTAGCTGAAGGTGATTTTGACCGGGGATTTACAGTTATTGTAGAAATTGGAGAAGAAAATGCTCGACCTGAAGTGAAAATGGCGGGTAAGTTACCTCCAGCACCTCGGCTTACTGAATTAGTTAAACAGTGGCAGGAAGACTTTCAAAATAAAGTAAATCCAAAGTATAGCAGAACTGCTGGCGATCGCGCTCGTGCCACATCGAGACAAACAATTAAAAGAAACTCTCTTAATTCAGCTCGGAACTTAGAAGTAGAGTTTAACACATGGCTCAATTCAGGCGAACCAGATTGGCAAAAAATTCGGGATAAATTACAACAAAAATTACACCGAGATGATGAGATTCGAGTAATTATTCAAACTGACAACGATCGAATGCGCCGACTGCCTTGGTCAGTTTGGAATTTATTTGCCCTTGAATATAAAAAAGCAGAAATTGCTTTGAGTACGCCGAATTACCAATCTCCAGGGAAAACATCAGTAACAAAACGTCAATCGCAAGTAAAAATTTTAGCTGTTTTAGGCGATAGTATTGGCATTAATACAAATTTCGATCGCCAGCAGTTGCAGCAAGTTGCATCAAGTGCAGAAATTGCCTTACTCAACCAGCCAAGCAAACAAAAATTACTCGAAAAATTATGGAAAAATGAGGGCTGGCATATTTTATTTTTTGCTGGTCACAGTAGTAGTAATGAAGATGGTACAATTGGCGAACTGCAAATTAATCCGAAAGAAATTTTAGCAATTGGAGATTTTTATAACGCAATTGATGAGGCGATCGCGAAAGGATTGCAAGTAGCTATTTTTAATTCTTGTGATGGTTTGGGACTAGCTAATGAGTTAGCTAAGTTACACATTCCTTTAAGTATCGTGATGCGCGAAAAGATCCCAGATGAAGTTGCACGAGAGTTTCTCAAGCATTTTCTGACGAGTTTTGCTGCTAATGAGTCTGTTTATGCGGCGGTATTGGCTGCAAGAAGAAAGTTGTACGATTTATATAATCAGCAATATCCAGGAATTAGTTGGTTGCCGATAATTTGCCAAAATCTAGCTATCGAACCTCCTACTTGGCGAAATTTTCTTTCTCACGAATGGGTATTAGAAAAAACTCTTGGGGAAAATAAAGAAATAATTTATTCGGTAGCAATTTCTCCAGATGGCAAAATTATTGCTAGTGGTGGCATGGATCGATTTATTCGCTTGTGGAATTTAGAAACTGGAGAATTATGTCAGAGGCTAGAAGCACACAATCCAGAGACAAATTTAAATTCTATTCTTTGTGTTGCTTTTAGTCCGGATGGGAAGACTTTAGCTAGTTCGAGTAATATGGAGTTTAATGAGGGTACAATTAAGCTGTGGGATGTAAATACTGGCAAAGTGCAGCGATCGCTCAATAAATCTTTCTTTAATCTTCCGGCAATTAGAGTTAGCAGTGTCGCCTTTAGTCCTGATGGAAAATATCTCGCTAGCGGACATATCGGTACTGACATTAAAATTTGGGATCTGGCTAGCGGAAAGGAAGAGCATACTCTACGCGGACATGGTTGGGAAGTGTCTTCGGTTGCTTTCTCTGCTGATGGAAGGTTTCTTGTCAGTGGTGGTATGGACGGTATCGTGATGATTTGGGACTGGCGTAAAGAAAAACGAACGCAAATTCTCAACCGCCACGATGATTGGTTTGCCGCCTTTGCAGCTTGGGGTGACATCTCCAGAGGTTTCATTCGGTCTGTTGCGGTGAGTCCCGATGGTAGCTTAGTCGCCGCAGCAAGTTCGGAACGACCGATTTATCTTTGGAAAGTTGCGGATGGAGAAGAGTGTCGTATTCTTAGCGCCAATTCAAGCAAGGCTAGAGCTATTGCTTTTAGTCCTGATGGACGCACTCTTGTTAGTGGTGAAGATACTCAACTGAGAATTTGGAATTATCACACCGCAGAAGTATTGCAAGCTATCCCCAGTTTAGCCATAGTTCATGCGGTTGCTTTTAGCCCCGATGGGCAAACTTTAGTTACTGGTACGGCAAATGGGGAGATTAATATTTATCGTTTACCAGCTTAGGAATTGATTAAAGGCGATCGCCTTTAACCCGAAGTTCCTAAGCTAGAGGAAGCATAACTCGGACAGTAGTTCCTTGTTGGGGTATACTTTCCAGGATTAATTTACCTCGATGTAAATCTGCTAAACGTTGCGCGATCGCCAATCCTAAACCCGTTCCCTGTTGTTCGTAAAGTTTACGATCGAATTGCATATAACTGCCAATTTTGTCAATTTCTTCGGGTTTCATCCCTCTTCCTTTGTCTTTCACTTCCAGGATAAAACTATCATTCTCAACTTTGCTGCTGACTAAGACTGCTTTCCCCGGAGGAGAAAATTTCCAGGCATTATCGACTAATTCTTCGACTAATTTTTGCAGGTAATTGCCGGAAATAGCTAATTGAGCATCTGACAAATTTAACTGCAAATCTGCTTCTCTTGCTGCTTCTTGTGCTTGTTGAAGCAGTTTGTCGGTGATTAAATCTTTAACCGAAAAAGTCTTTTGATTTTGTAGCTGGGCAATTCGTTCTGGTTTAGTTCGAGCTAGTTCTAACTCTGCATAAAGTAAGAAATTAACAATCAGTCGATATAAACGCTTCCCAGAAGTATTGATATGCTCGACCATTTCCAGAATTTCTGATTTTTCCATGTCTTCACCTGCAAGCAAAATCAGTTCCGTAAAACCAAGAATGCCATTTAGTGGCGTCCGCAATTCGTGAGGAATCGAGTAAGAAATACTACTGCGTAACTCATCCAATTTTTGCTGAGTCTCTTGATGAAGAAGAGCTTTTTTTTCTAAGCGAATGGCGATCGCGCGCATTAATTCGTCTGGGGTACAAGGTTTGGTAAGATAATCGTCAGCACCGAGTTCCATTCCTTGCCGCAGATCTACTTTATCTGCTCTAGCTGTGAGGAAAATAAACGGAATTGTTGCTGTTCTAGGATTAGATCGTAGCGTTTTTAGTACGTCATGACCATCGACTTCTGGCATCATTACGTCGCAGATAATTAAATCTGGTAATTTTTCTGTTGCCAGACTAATTCCTATGTTGCCATTGGGAGCAGCAAAAGTTTCAAAATCCTCTGCGTCTAGTAAGTCTAAGATATTTTCTCTAATTGCTTCTTCGTCTTCAATAAGTAAAATTTTAGTCATTTTTGCTCGCTCCTATTTTCTTAGTTTAACTTGAATAGTTTATTTTTCTCTAGTAACTTTTTAACTTCTGCTGCTGTCAAGGCTGATTTTTTTTGGATTTCGTGACACTTTTGCTTTTTTAGCATTATTATTTGTTCTTGGTTTTCTACTCCTTCCGCGATCGCGCGCATTTTTAAATTTCTCGCTACTTCTACCATTGCCTTGACTAAAGGTGCATTTTGCGGTAATGAACCGATCGAATTAGCATCTATTTTGACACCATTTATGGGGAGATCGCCTAAGTCTTGCAAACAGCCACTAGCCATATTTAACTGGGCGATCGTTATGTTAATTCCCAATCGTCTTAATTCCATAAGTTTTAAAGCTAAAGCATTGAGATTTTTCGTATTTTCAATTGTTTTAGCTGTTATTTCTAATTCGAGAATCCCAGGTATTAAATTTGTCTTTACTAAAATATTAGTAACTATTTCCTGTAAGTTATTTGCCGCAAATAACTGTTCGGGTAAACTAACTGCTAACTGTAAAAAAAATTTCGATTCTCGCCATTTTGCTACTTCCTGACAAGCCTTTTCTAACAACCATTCAGTTAGCGACACAATTAAGCCAGCTTCTGTTGCCAATTCGATAATTTTACCTGGAGAAATCTCGCCCCGCCAAGGGTGTTTCCAGCCCACAGTTGCAGCAACACCAACCAGTCTATTTTTCTTTAAATCGATTCTCGGTTGATAGCGAACTTCTAATTTTTTATTTTGCCACGCATCGTGAAATTGAGTTAATAATTTTAACTCTTTATCGGCATCGAGACCAAATAAAGGACGACGATAAATTTGACAGTTATTTCCTCCTGACTCTTTGGCTTGACTAATTGCGGTACTTGCTTGTTTCCGCAATTCTTCTAAGTTTTTAGCTAAGGGATAAAAAGCAATTCCGATACTACTAGTTAAGACTAAAGACTTCCCAGCTACCCAAAAAGGTTTAGCGATAACTTTGAGGAGATTGTCAGTAATATTGCTAATTTCATTTTCATCGCTAATTGGAGGAAAAATTAAAGCAAATTCATCGCCTTCAAGGCGGACAATTGCTAAGAAATCATAATTTTTGCCAAAATCAACTAGGCGATCGCCTACCTCTTGTAAAATTAAATCACCTTCCTCATAACCGATAACTTCGTTAACTCGAGAAAAGCGATCTAAACCTAAAATTAAAAAAGGAACCAAACTTTGACTATTGTTTCTTCGAGCATCAGCTTGCGATAAATATTCTCCTAAAGCTGATGAGTTAGGTAAACCTGTAAGCCGATCGAAATTTTCTAAGGTTTCTAATTGTTGCTCGACTTGCTTAAGCTGTTCATTTTGTTGTAGGAATCTCTTCAATCTTGCTGACAGTGCTGTTAATAATTCATCAGGTGTAAATGGCTTAACCAGATAGTCATCGGCACCTAAATTCATACCTTCTCTTAAGTCAGTTCGCTCTCCTTTAGCTGTCAAAAAAATAAAGGGAATATTAGCCGTAGCTGGAGTTTTGCGTAACTCAGAAATAACATCATGTCCGTCTAATTCCGGCATCATTACGTCGCACAAAATCACATCTGGTAGTTGTTCGAGTGCTAACTGAATGCCAATTTTCCCATTGGCAGCCGCTAGGGTTTCAAAGTTTTCTGATTCGAGTAAGTCAAGCAAATTTTCTCGAATTGATTGTTCGTCTTCAATTACTAACACTTTGGTCATTATCTTCAATCTTGATTTGACTTATTTAACGAATTCAATAAACTTAAAAGTTGAGCATTTTCTGGTGTGAGTATTTTTAGGAGTTGAGAAAATTGATTTATTATTGCTATTTCGCGGCTGCATTCTTGTTGTAAAACTCGTAAATAACGTTGACGAGTTTCTTCTGAATTAGCTACGTTCAACATTTTAATAGCTAAGTTAATGTTCGAGGTAGGATTGCGTAATTCTTCACATAGTTTGTTCAGTAATTCTTCCTGAGAATTGCTCAATTTTTCAAGTTCTTGAACTCTTTTTTGTAAAGCTTGCGCTCGTTTTTTTTCTAGATCGTAAGATTCCATATAAGCAGTGTGTTTTTTCATTCTGGTGGCGATCGCACTTAATAATTCTGTCGGCGTACAGGGCTTGGTAATATAATCATCGGCTCCTAATTCCATACCTAAACGTTGATCGTCGCGATCTACTTTCGCAGTGAGAAAAATAAAGGGAATTGTGCTTGTAATAGGCTCTTTTCTTAATTCACCTAAAACGTCATATCCATCTAATCCGGGCAGCATAATATCACAAATAATTAAATCGGGTAACTCTTCTTGCGCTCGTTTTATTCCCTGTTCGCCATTTTCGGCATCAATTACCTCAAAATCTTTAGATTCCAGGATTTCTTGCAAATTTAACCTGACTTCTCTCGCATCTTCAATTACCAAAAATTTAGTCATGACTGCTCTAATGTTTACTCGCAACTCAATCAGGTTAGCATCAGTGATTCTTCAATTTTAACTTTGTGAAGTGAGTTAGTCAGGTTCAAGTTTTCTAACCAAATTGAGTGAGAAAACAGCTAAATAATCGACTATTTTCCACTTTTTTAGGGAATAATTGTCGTAAAAGGAGTATTTTGTCCGATTTGATTATTGAGAGCGATCTTGCTTTTGACGATCGCTAACCAGACTCTGATATAATCTTGCTTTTTGTAGTTAAACATAGCTCTAAAACTAGCTTGGGGATTTTTCCAGTAAATTTCACTAATAATGATTAAAGATATCTACCTTTAGATATAGCAAAGCGAATTTAGTGGCGATCGTCATCAGTGTTACACGCAAAGTTTAGCGATCGATTTTACGTAAGATCCGAATCAGAAAAGTTTGGTTAACGTTACCTCTCTTGACATAAACTAATTTTAATGATAAAGAGATGTTGATATTTCTGATT
>NZ_JAAHBQ010000017.1 GCF_020144665.1 Oscillatoria salina IIICB1
CTGCAAGGAGAGGGGAGAATTTTTTTAACTATGGTTAATTAATTATGAGTATCTAATCTGATTACTCCCCCTTCCCTCGTAGGGAAGGGGGTTGGGGGGTTAGGTTAAACAATTCCTAGCTATTGTGGTGTAGGTGTGATTAAAGCTTGGGCTTTTTCTAATAAATCTTGGGCATTATTAGCCCATTCTAAATTAGCTTGGGCTGAGTAAAGATCTACTGCAAATTGTAAAACTCGCTGGGCTTCGCTGTAGCGTTTTTGATTGAAAAAAATTAAGCCAGCAGCATAGTAAGCGTTAGCATAATTACGGTTAGCTTCGGCGGCACTACGAAACGCGGCGAGGGCAGTGTCGAGAGAGTTTTCTTGGAATAAAATTGTTCCTAAATTATAGTGAGCTTCGGCATAATCTGGTTTAATTTTAATTGCTTGTTGAAATAATTCTTTTGCTTGTTGAAATTGGTTTGCTTGGAGATAAGTAACGCCTAAATAATAATAAGGAGATGCAGAATCAGGATTTAGTTGAATAGCGCGACGTAAAGTGGCGATCGCGGTTTCAATTTCTCCTAACTCTAACAAAACTTTGCCCAAATTTTCGTGAGCAAAGGCTAATTCGGGATCGAGGGAGATCGCGCGATCGAGATAATTTTTTGCTTGCGGGAGATTATTACCTTGATAAAGCACTTCGCCCAAATTAGCAAAAGCTAAGGCAAAATTAGGATCGGCGAGGGTGCTACGATAAAAGGCTGTGGCTGCGGGCTGTAATTCTCCTTCTTGCTTGAGGGCTAATCCGAGGTTATAGTGTGCCGAGGCGAGGTTAGGATCGAGTTGTGCGGCTAAACGAAAAGCGGCGATCGCTTCGCGGATTTTCCCTGATTCAACTAATTGTAATCCTTTGTTTACTTGGTTAACTGCGGCGGTTTGTCGTTGTAAACTTTCACTGGATGTCTGGGCTAACTGGAAACTAATTGCTTCTGCGGATCTCGCTGGGGCTACGTTTCCCGTTATTAACATTAAACTCAAAATAATTAAGATTGGGGATTGGGGATTGGGGATTGGGGATTGGGGATTGGGGATTGGGGATTGGGGACTGTTAACTGATAACTGCTCACTGTTAACAGCTTTGTTTGTGAATTTTTGCAAATTTTTCTTGACAAACTCGAAAGGTTTCCAACTTAACCCAGAAAATTGCTGAGGAATAAGGGAAATTAAGTGGTGGTGGGGAATCTGAGGTAAAGAATTTTGTTGATTTTTGAAACAAAATTGCGAACAAATGTTGCTATTGTTCATTAACTTTATAACTAATTTACGGTTAGCAAGCTTACTTAATAATTACTCTAGTTTCTCTTAAAAGAAATTGCAATTTTTGTATCAAGGAGAGAAAACGAGTTAGGCTTCATTAATAGAGAGCTAGAGAAAGAACCTAATGAGAATCTTTGACTCTCACAATCCTAGCGGCACTAGGGGAAAGATATCGCTCCCCCAAAGTTAAACCGCAATTTAACTTATGTAAGGAGGCAGGTTATGACCAGAAAAGTGGGAAACGGTACTCGCAATGTCGCCATTGTGGGACCGTACTCTAGTGGGAAAACCACCTTATTAGAAAGTATTTTGTTTGTGACAAAGGCGATCGCGCGTAAAGGTAGCATCAAAGAGGGTAACACAGTCAGCGACAGTGCGGCTGAAGCCCGCGATCGCACGATGAGTGTAGAAGTATCCATCGCTAGCACCGAAATTTCCGACCTGAATTTCACCTTTGTCGATTGTCCTGGTAGCATCGAATTTGCTCAAGAAACTCAAAACGCCCTAGTAGGTGTAGATGCAGCCGTAGTCGTTTGCGAACCAGTAATCGAGCGGGTTTTAACTCTCGCTCCTTTGTTCAAATTCCTCGACGACTGGGAAATTCCGCACCTAGTTTTCATCAACAAAATGGATCGCTCCAATGACAGCTTTATGGATGTTCTCCACGCACTGAAAGCTGTTTCCACCCGTCCTTTATTACCGCAACAATACCCAATTCGTCAAAATCGAGAATTAGTCGGCTATATTGACTTAGTAACAGAAGCGGCTTTCCACTACCATGAAGGTAGTCCCGCCGATCCCGTACCTCTCCCCGAACACCTCAAAGACGAAGAAAAAGCAGCGCGGGAAGAAATGCTCGAAGTTTTGGCAGACTTTGACGACCATTTGCTCGAAGAATTGCTGGAAGAGATTGAACCGCCTCAAGAAGAAATTCTCCAAGATTTAAAGAAAGATTTAGGTGCAGATTTAATCGTTCCCGTATTCTTTGGTATTGCCGAACAAGATTACGGCGTGCGACCATTATTAGATGCTTTAGTGCGAGAAGCACCAGCCCCAGAAATTACCGCCGAAAGGATCGGACTAACTGGTCAAACTGACGCTCCCACTTTGGCGCAAGTGCTGAAAACCTACTATACTCCTCAAGGTGGCAAACTAAGTTTAGTCAGAGTTTGGCAAGGCGAGATTACCGACGGAATGGTTCTCAACGGCGTTCGTGCTGGTGGTTTGTATAGTTTGATGGGTCAGCAGCAAGAGCCTTTACAGAAAGCCGTAGCAGGTGAAATAATTGCGATCGGACGACTGGAAGGTATTCAAACCGGAGTAACTCTCAGTCCCAACCAAGCAGAAGAATTACCGAAAGCAGAAGCGATCGTACCAGTTTACGCTTTAGCGATCGCGCCCGAACGTCGCAAAGACGAAGTTAAACTTTCTTCGGCACTCACGAAACTTTTGGAAGAAGACCCCTCTTTGCGTTGGGAACAACACGGCGACACTCATGAAGTAATTCTTTGGGGACAAGGCGAAATTCATCTGCAAGTTTCCCTCGATCGCCTGCGCCGTAAATATAATTTACCCATGACGACGCATTTACCGCGAGTCCCTTACAAAGAAACAATTCGCCAAAGTGGAACTTCTCACGGTCGCTACAAACACCAAACAGGCGGTCATGGCGCATTCGGAGATGTTCATCTAGATATCAAACCGCTTTCAAGAGGAGAAGGCTTTAGCTTCCACGAAACCATCGTCGGCGGTGTTGTCCCTAAACAATATATTCCCGGCGTAGAAACAGGCGTGCGTGAATATCTCGCACAAGGTCCTTTAGGTTTCCCCGTCGTAGATGTAGATGTCACCCTGACTAACGGATCTTACCACTCAGTTGATAGTTCCGAGCAAGCATTTAAACAAGCGGCTCGAATTGCGATGACTGAAGGAATGCCGAAATGCCAGCCAACTTTGCTCGAACCGATTTTAGCAATTAAAGTTTGTGCGCCTTCGGAGTTTACCTCGAAAGCCCTACAGCTAATTAGCGGACGACGAGGACAAATTTTGGGTTACGAACCTCGCACCGACTGGCAAGGTTGGGACGAAGTTACAGCTTATCTACCCCAAGCCGAGATGCACAACTTTATTATCGAGTTGCGATCGCTAACAATGGGCGTTGGCTTCTTTAATTGGGAATACAATCATCTCCAAGAAGTACCCGATAAAGTTGCCGAGTCTGTCTTAGCGATGATGAGTCACGCTGAATAAAACATTTTGAGGGTAGGATATAGTTATCTACCCTCAAAATGTTTTCTTTAAATCAGGCTTAAACTATCTGGTTTATTAGTAATTGAAATAGCTCGAAATCTTTGCTCCTCAAGCCAGATATGAGTTTACTGATTTCCACAATTATTGCCCTGATTGCTTGGATAATTGTCTACACGCCAGAACAAATCGCGGTCGAAAAAAATCGTCAAACCGTGCGCGCGATCGCCTTTTTAGTTGCGATTTTAGCGAGTTTAATTTCACTTTATCGAGTAATGTGGCGCTTCGCGATCGTTATACCTGCGGGTAAC
This sequence comes from Oscillatoria salina IIICB1, assembly GCF_020144665.1. Classification (NCBI taxonomy): domain Bacteria; kingdom Bacillati; phylum Cyanobacteriota; class Cyanophyceae; order Oscillatoriales; family Oscillatoriaceae; genus Oscillatoria; species Oscillatoria salina. The sequence goes on from NZ_JAAHBQ010000017.1 coordinate 3,857, forward strand.
GTCGGTGTTGTCGAAGTTTTTGGTCAAGTTAGCGATCGTACTCTTAACCCAGGCGTTCATTTAATTAATCCTTTTGCCGATATAATTACAGAAAAAAATGAGCGAGAGTCTATCTCCATTAGGCTTTATTGTTGAAGAAACCTTGTTAAGAGAAGTTATTTTACCAGAAGAAATCCAAGCAGCAATTCAAGAAAAACTAACTGCTCAACAAGAAAGTGAACGTCAAGAATTTATTAACTCTCAAGAACGCCAGCAGCTAGAATTTACGATTGAAAAAGCTCAGAAAGAAGCTGAACGTCAAAAAATTGAAGCACAAGCAACCGCAGAAGCCCAACGCATTCTTTCTCAAGGATTAACCGAACAAGTGCTGCGTTTAAAAGCAATTGAAGCAACACAAAAACTAGCCGAATCAGATAACACTAAAGTGATTATTATTGGTGGTAGCGAAGCAGGAACACCCATAATTTTACCGGGGCAATAGCCCTCGATTGGCAATGGCTACTTTCTCAAAAACTTGACAATTAAGAGCGGAAAATACCAAAATTTTCTTGAGCTATCTACCTTGAACTAAGAAAAAGAAATAAATTAGCCAAAAAAATTTTTGGATTGCCAATCGCCATTAAATCTTGTCTTAACTCGCCTTAAATTTGCAAGTTTATTTTCTTTTCTTAACGAATGCGAGAGACAATTTGCCAATACTGTCTAGCAATAATTTCCGGGGTAAACTTAGACTGAAGGTAACTACGTCCAGAATTTCCCAAAACAGCAGTTAATTCAGAATCATTAGCCAAACGGCGAATAAAGTTAGCCAAAGCAGTTCCGTCGCCATTATCAAAAGCTTCACCGCAGTTAGCTTCCGCCAATAAATTCCTTAAATAAGAATGAGGTTCGCAAATTGCCGCTACCGGACGACCAGCAGCTAAAATGCCATATAATTTGCTAGGGGCTATTAACCCTTCCATACCCGGACTCACGCTAACTAAGGAAAGGTCGCAAGCTGTGAGAGAATAGGGAAGAACGCTCCTATCTTGATAAGGTAAAAATCGACAATTAGTTAATCCTAAACTGCATACTTGTTCCAAACATTGTTTGCGCTTTGCACCATTACCAATAAAAACAAACTGTATTGGTGTTGGTTCGTTACTAAGTTGTGCTGCTGCCGCTAAGATGGTATCCATATCGTGACAGCGACCCATATTACCCGAATAAAGTACGGTAAACTTGTTCGCCAGATCGAATTCGCAAGCAAACCAATTATCCTGTTTGTCGATCGGTTTGATCCAGTTAGGATTAGCCCAACTATGAATTACCGTAATTTTATCGGCTATTTCCGGGCATTCAGCAACAATGCGCTCTTTCATACTCGAACTAAGAACGATCGCGCTTTGAGCATTTTTCCACACTTGTCGATTTAACCAACGCCAAATACGGACTAGCCAATGTTTTTCAGGAATGACGTGCAGATTGACGGCAATGTCTGGATAAATATCGTAAAGCAGACAGACATAGGGAAGACCGAATAGTAAATGAGCGAAATAGCCTAAAATCGGTAGATAGGGCGGTTCCGTTGTCAGCAGTAAAACATCGCCGCGATTAACACTTTTGCATAAATGGATTGCCGCACGCAAGCAAAATAATAATCCATTTAAAGCTCTAGCGCGAATTCGACGCGACCACATTCTCGAAGTACGCGATCGCCTTACTTGTATCTTTCCATCCCTTTCTATCTTCGGCGCTTTGTCTTCACCATAAGCATATCCGGGCTGTCCTGTAAAGATATTGACTTGTAAACCTAGCTTTCCTAGCTGCGTTGCTAGTTCGGAAATTAGTTGACCTGTAGCGGCGTAGTCAGGAGGATAAAATTGGCTGATAATCGACAGTTTAATCGGTTTCCTGTGTCGTCGGCTGTGCTGAATTGTCTTTTCTTTGGGGGCATCTAATGTTCTCAAAAGCGGTTTTAAGGTATAGTTATCTAGCATGGACAATATTTTACCTCTCGGTTGATTGTTCCTGTGGCTGCGACCAGATTATCAATGTCGATCCCGGAGTTATAACCAATAGCCGATGTTGTGCTTTTTGTAGTTACTCCGATTAATTGGTGGTAGTTGGCTTTGATACCCCTGGCAATAGCGATTTCCATTAACTTGAGTTGCATTTTTCGCCCTGATACTTGTTAAGTTCTAGTTAGCGATCGCTCTAACTGTTTGACGAGTCAATCTCGCTTTTGACAGATTCATAATATACCAAGCTACCAATTAAACTGGTTGCATTCCGGATTTTAGCGCAGATTTTTTGCAAAACCGAGATAATTTTCTACCTTTAGGTAAAAAAAATTGCCCGTTTTGACTTCCTTATTCTTTTATGCTATTTTTAACAATTTATGCCATAATTATCCGTTTTAAAAATGATTTTACAATCTCGCCTTGCTCTTCACTAACTCTAAGCAAATTATTTCCCTTTATGAAGGTATTATGAAGCACTTTATCTCGATAGCTATCTTTTTTCAAGAGTTACAGATAAAATTGATTTGCTTAAAATAAGCTGACTAGCTGTCAGAAAAACCTTCAACCTCTACCTAAAGTAAGAAATTTATTATTTTTGAGTAAAAAATTAAGTTTTCAAGAAATTAATCGGGATCTTTATTATTTTGTCCTCACAAAAATGTTTGAGATTGAGAGTTTAATTTTTACTTAGGCTGAATATTAGAATTAAAATCAGGGCAAGATTTACCTTCGAGGATTGAAGTATAAACAGTAGTGAGATGGTTAGATATCGTTTCCCAAGCATATCTTTCTGCTACCAGTAATTTGCCATTAACGCCCATTTGCTGTCTTAATTGAGGAGATGTCAGTAAAGTCGCGATCGCCTCTTTTACCGCTTCCAGGGAATTTTCAACTACCAATCCAGCTTCAAAAGCAGCAATTTCCGGCGCAATTTGCACCCCAGGAGTAACAATTACTGGTAAACTAGCAGCCATCGCTTCTGCTATAGCTACGCCGAAATTTTCGGAAAATGACGGCAAAACAAACAAATCTGCACCTTGCAGCAATATTTGTTTATCTTCTCCCGCAACAAAACCAGCAAAAGAAGTACAAGAAGCTATGCCTAAAGAAGCAGCTAAATCCTCAAGATAACTGATATATTCTGCCTCGCCCGAACCGGCTAAAATCAAGTGAAACTGATGTTTTTCAGCAGTTATTTTACCTAATGCTTGAATTAACAAATCTGGACGTTTTTTATAGTGAAGACGAGAGAGAAATAATACTATTGGTATTTCAGGAGATATGGCATATTTTTGCCTAATTTTTTCTTTGGCTAAAGGTAAAGCAGACACGGGTTTAACTCCTAAAGGGAGAATAAAGCTAGGAGTATTAATCCCAAAATTGCGGACATCTGTTGCTTCACCAGAAGAAGTACAATGAATAGCGGCGGCACGAGTTAGATTGCGTCGCTCGATCAAAGTAGTGTATACTTGTTTTTTAAGTTTACTTTGTGCCAGCGCCCAAGGCGTAAGTTGACCGATAGTGCTAACAACATAAGGGACTTTTTGTTTTCTAGCGATCGCTGCTGCCGCAGTGGAAGCAAAAGAGAATAGATAATGGGTATGAACTAGATCGTAATGTTTAATATTTTGCCATAACCAACGAGCAAGAGCCGCAGAAAAAATATATTCTTTTAAAGGTGGAGAAAATCTCGGCAAAAACCAAACAGGAACACCTTCATAGTCAACAAGCTGATTTAAAGGTACATCTAGTAATTCACTGCCATTATCATTAGTAGTAGCAATTTCTGCATCAATACCACGCGATCGCAAATGTTTAACAAAATTCAAAACCACATGAGTCGGTCCTCCTAATGCGAGACTGACTGAAGGAATAACGTGCAAAATTTTCACTTAATCAACTCCGCAAGTAAAACTTTCAATTAATGCAGCCAATTTATGCTTAAACTGTTCGTAGCCAAAAGTATCTCTAACTCGCTGGCGGAGAATTTCTGGTTGAGACAAAATAGAATGGGGATGAGTTCCTTGTAAAATTTGGCTGAGATTAGTTGCGATTTCTCCGACATTATCGGGATCGACTAAAACGCCTAATTCGCCATGACAAAGTGCATCAACTGCACCATCTATTTTGCCTCCTAATGTAGGTTTACCACAAGCAAGTGCTTCTAGGTAGACGATCCCAAAACCTTCATTTTTACTAGGCATAGCAAAAACATCGCACAAATTATAATGTTCGGCAAGTTCTTCATCGGGAACAAAACCCGCCAGCGTGACGCAATCTGCTAAATTAAGTTTAGTAATTAACTGTTCGATCCGAGAGCGATCGCTACCCTTACCCACTAACAGATAATGTACATTAGGTATAGAAGTGCGAATTTGGGGTAAAGCGTAGAGAATTTGTTCATAACCTTTACTACGTTCGCTGTTATCAAGTCTCGCTACTGTTAAAATAACTGGTTGTTCTGGTTTTAATCCGTAACGCTTCAGCAAATGTGGAGGTTTAGGAGCAATTTGAAACCTACTAACATCAACAGTATTAGGTAAAATCGAAACTTTGGTAGGTTCGAGATTTTGTTCCGCAATCAGAATTTCGCGGGTATAACTGCTGACTGCTAAAATTCTATCTGCTTGCTGCAAAGCAGTTTTTAAACTAGGATTTTCAATATTCCAAGCTTCTACTCCGTGTGCAACTCCCCAGTAAGGAATACCAGCTATTTTTTTTAACCAATAAGCAGCAGGTGTAAAATTAAGATGAGTAGCAATAACTAAGTTAGGTTTTTGCCAAAGTCCATATCCCATAATTTGAGCAGCAAAAATTGCGGTTCTTAAACCTACAGGTGAATTCCCGGCAAAATAATAGTTAGTTTTTTCTAAAAATTTGTAACTTGACAAATACTGAGTATCGTGCTTAAGAAAAACCTGGAAACTACTTTCAGGTAATAATTCTTGTAAAGCCTGTAAAAATACAGCCGAATAAACTTGAATTCCTCCCTTAAATTCAAAAATATTCGGAAACCATAAATTGAAAGATAAATTTTCTTTTTTTTTCATTAACCTTAGTTCTTATGCTAATTTTTTGTTGAATGATTGATAACTTCTTTGACTTTATTTCCTAATTTGTGACGATACAAATCCCAAGTTAATTCTTCTGCTTTACGTCGGGCTGCTTTGCCCATTTCAGCTAACTCTTGAGGACGATTATAACACCAAGCAATTTTTTCTTTCAGTGCTTCTACATCTCGAATTGGTACGATGAAACCATCTTTCCCATCAGTGATTATATCCGCCCCTGCGGTATTAGGAGTAGTAATAACTGGAATTCCGCAAGTCATAGCTTCCAAAATTACCAAGCCAAAACCTTCAACTAAGGAAGGAAAAACTAAAACGTTAGCTGCACTATAATATTGATTTAGCAAACCATGAGGTACAGTAGAAACATAGCGAAAACTGTCTTCATATTGAGATAGCCATTGGTGAGGAAATTCATTAATTCCTACCAATAATAATTCGGCTTTCGCTAACTGTAAATCTTGCCAAGATTGTAACAAGTAATGAACGCCTTTGCGAGGACCCACACGACCAACAAATAAAGCTCGAAAAAGATTATCTGGTTTGGGTTTTGGTTGAAAATATTCCAGGGGCGAACCGTAGGGAATAACGCTAATTTTTTCTTGGTTAATGCCAATATCGAGCAAGGATTTTTTGGTAAAAGAAGAAGCAACAAAAATGTGGTCTGCTAGCTGAATTTCTTGCTCTTTGCGCTTAATTTTCCAAGCAGGTTCTTGGACTGCTTGGAAAGCAGAAGCGAGCTCTGGAAAACGTTGAGCTTCTTCTGCTTGGATTGCCTGACTGGTACGATAAAAAGGTATGGGTAAATCGTATAAACAAAGGATATTTTGTTGTTTAGCAACCTGAAAAGTAGTAGCAGCACCATCCTCGTAAGCATACACTGCATCTAGTCCTTGGAGATGATACTTAGCAACATGGCGATCGAGCGAAGCATAAACCCAGTTTATCGGTCCGGTGCGACCAAAACCAAGAGGACGACTTAAACCAGATTTTACCAGAGCGATGCGTAAAGTTTCTTGCCAGGGATGATCTCGCAAAGGTACGTTATCTGGAGGTATCCAAGTACGTCTGGCTAATTCTTGAGTCAGAATCTGAGACAATTGGGGAGGTAGTTGCTTGAGCCAGCGCGCTAGTTTACCATTAGGATGATATGCTGTAGTTGTGATGATTTCCTGAAGGAGATTCGCTTCAGCCAGGGATCTCGCCGCATTCCGAGAAAATGGATTACTGGTCGGGTGAACTAGAGATATCCGGGGATTGTTCATAAAATTGCCATAGTTGCTGGAGTTGCTGATATTCTTGCCAATTTTCTATTTGCTCTAATTGTGGTAATAGGAAAATAAAACTATTGAAAAACCAGTGATACAAGCCCGCAGTATGATTGTAAACAAGCTGACCAGTAAATAGAATTACTGAAATCAAAAAAGCACACAAAGCTAGTTGACGTAAGAAAGGTCGCTTTAACTGTCGATATGTAGTCCAAAGATAAAATACTAAAATCAGTTTAAAAGTGTACCAAAGGAAAAAACCGATCGCCCCTAAATCTATAGCAATTTTAATTAGTTCTCCTTCATAGTAGAAGGGAATATTTTCTCCCGGAGGTAAACTCAGCAGTCCGCGAATAGTTCCATTTGCTTGGAAAGTAGACCCTGTACCGTAGCCATCTAGTCCAATCTGGTTGACAATTTTCAAGGGTTGAATGAAACTACCCACGATCCGAGGTAATATGTCTTCGCTATTGCCACCTCGCGCCCACAATTGGTTTATTGTTGAACTAAATTTGTAAATTGTCAAGGAAATGGCAATGACTCCAGGGACTAAAAGCTTGCGAATCGAGCGGAGAAAGTTGGAAAATTCTGTTACTCCTTGTAAGCCAAAGTAACCAACTAACAGTAAAGCAAAGATAATCATTATTCCACGAGAACCTGTCATGGTGCTAGTAACAGCAACAAACAAAAGCTCTGTTATGGTTAGCAACTGCCAGACGAGGGGTTGCTTCCGGGTTAGCATTGGTAATAGGAAACAGGTGCAAGTGGTAAGGAAAGTTGTGTAACCCGTAATATAAGAAAATGTACCTGTGACTCGTACATTGCCACCAAACCTAGCTATCCCTAAGTCGTCGCTTGCGTAGACGTTAAGGGGGCTGGTAGGAGGACTGAAAAATTGCGCGATCGCTAACAAACCTACAGGGATAAGCAGCAGCAAGTAGGAGCGCAAAAACTTATACAATTCCTCTTCTGATTGAAACAAATAAGGCACCACCCATAATAGGGGAATATATAGTAAATAATTCTTCAGTCCAATCAAACCAATTATCGGCGAGCCTAAACGAGGATTGAATGCTTGAAACAAACACCAGACTATAACTAAAAAAAGTAAAACCTTAATAATGCCACTATCTTTTACAACTCTTCTCCTCGACTTAGGAAGAGAAAAATAGCTTAGATAAGCCCCGATTAAAACAAAATCTTTCAAAAAGTAAATTAGTTGGCTAGCTTGAGGAAATGCCCATTTTCGCAAAGCTCCCTCAATTACTACAATTACCAATGCTGCCTTAACTGCTCGTTGCCAGTTACGAGATGAAATATAAATTACAATTATTGCACCAACTAATCCAACAAATACTAGGTTCAAGTAATAACTCCTTTCTCAATTCCGGCATCAGTTAGTTTGTGTCTTTACTCCAGTGGGTTAAATCCCTACCTAACAGTTCGCTTAAACGTTCAACTTCAGGAGCAAATTCTTTTTGTAAATTTTTTCTTATTTCTTTATTCATCGCTGGAGGAGTGGTATATTTATTATTAATTTTATCCCACGCTTTAATTAGTCGAAATAACTTTCCTTGGTTTGGTCGCGGCATCATTTTTCTTACTAGCCATATACTCAGAGGATTCTTGAGCAATTTTTGTATTTTTTTGCTTCTGCTGATTCTTATTTTTGCCTTATTTTCTTGGGTAAATGGTACTTGAAATTCTTCATTAACCCTTAAGAATTTTAAGGTCTTTTTATATACTATTTCTGGTTCTATTAGCAAATCGTCGAAAATAATCCAGTGAATATTATCTTTACCAAAACAGTCTAAGTATGCTTGACATTGTTTTGTATACTTGGCTATTTCACGATAGTAAAGAAGCTCTTGGGGAAATGAATATAAAGTTTTAGGTAAGCGTAGCCCTTGTTTTCTTTCTTTCTCGGCAGCAAGAGCAGAACCAAAATCAGCAATATTTTCCCTACCTGTAGCGATAAAATAATTATATAGAGAGTAAAGCATATCTACAGGATTTCTCAGCATAATAATTATTTGAGCAGAAGGACAAAAATTTTTAATTTCCTCGGCTGCTTTTTCTGAATAAAGATACCAAACTGAAGCTTCTCCAATTCTTTGCCCATTTTTAGCCTCAGAAAACAAAGCTAGATACTCTTGCTCATTTTTAATTGATAAAGAACTGTAGTTTAAGTCGCAACCAAAAAAATGAGGTTCTTTGTCTTGTGGCATAAAAATTTCTGGATGTTGGCGAAGATATTTATACATGGAAGTTGTGCCACACTTCGCCGCCCCTACAAGAAAAAAATCTGGTTTATTCATAAAATTTCTTCTAGTTTATTGTTAACTACTAATTTATATAATTCTAAATATTTCTTCGTCAGTTTAACCTCATTATATTCTTTAAGTTTATTTTCAGCATATTTTAGATGTTGTTGTGCAAGTTGCCGATCTTCACTAAGTTTTACCATACATTGGTAAAGTGACTGATAATCTCCATTCTTAAACCGCAGTCCTGCATTTCCAATACACTCTGCATGACCACCAGACTCAGATACAATTAGATTTTTACCAGCAGCTAATAACTCTAATGCTACCCCACCCATAGGTTCTTCCCAAATTGAAGGAACTACACCAATACTAGCTTGACTAATGGTTTCTACTAACTCTGAGCCATACATTGCTCCTAGGAAAAATACCTGATTAGTAATAGACAGTTGCTCAACAAGTTTTTCTAAACCTGGTTTCATATTTCCACTTCCTACAATTGCCAAGGTTTTTTCTTGGTAATTAGGGTGAGAAAGTAGCAGATGAAATGCTCGAATTAGTTCGATGAGACCTTTTTCGCTAACTAAACGACCAACGTAGATAAAATCATACTTTTTGGGTTGGTTTTTTGGGGCAACTTCAAATTGACTCAAACAATAAGGAGTATAAGCAACAATTTGTTTTTTTAAGGGCTGTCGTTGAGCTACCCAGTTAGTACAAGCAATATTTAAATCTACTTGATTAGCAACGTAGCGTCGGACAGCTAGTTTAATTGATTCTCGACAAAAATGCAACAAACCTTTTTTCCGAAAATGATACTTTAGAGAACTCCAAGGAGACATTGGTGCTGGTTCTCCATCAACCCAACCGAGACCATCAACGCACGAAACTTGATATCCGTTATGAGTCCAGATAAAAGGTTTTTTATTTATTTTAGCAAAGGGAAACATCGCAACACTTGCACCATTAGAGTGAATTAAATCGCATTTACGCGCTAAATTAAACCTTTCTTGGAGCGATGGTTGACGAACTACTTGAAAACTATAATTTTCTTTGCTATCTGAACTTGTTTCGGTAATAACGATACATTCATGTCCTAGTTTAACAATATTTTCAGCAAGAGTAGCAGTAATAGTTTCAATTCCACCTATTGAAGGCCAAAAGACAGAAGAGTAAAGAATTATTTTCATGATTTTATTATTATTTAAATCAATATTTTATTTCCACAAATTTAGTTTTTAAAATAACAATAAATAACCCGATCTTTAGGTGAATTAAATTATTTAACTGAAATGAGTTTACGCTTGAAGTTATTTTGGGAATACCTCAAAAAAATCCCGCTCATAAAATATGAAATGAGGAGTTCAAAGCTTATGCTGAGCTTTGACTTAAAGATAATAGTATACTAACCAGATAGTCATTCATTTATTTTTACCGATCGTCTGAAAAAAAGTAAGTAGCAAATTTTTGAGCATGAGTTGATAAGTCATGTTTATGGTACGAGGAGAAAGCATTATTGGCAATTTCTTGGAAAACAACTTTTGGTTCTGAGTGTACCTTTTTGGCTATCTTCAATGTCTTTGGTTCTAGTTCCGGAATCCAAGAAGATTTTTCCGCTTCTTTACCATCTGTAGACTGGGGATTACTATAGGCATTAACAGGTACTAAGCCATGAGCGCAATAGGCAGCAAATATAGTTGATTTTGCAAGTAATTCGGGGCGATTGACAAAAAAACCTGCCACACTGTCTAACATAAGACGACTAATTTCTGCTGCTGATAACTTACCCATTTCTCTTACGGGTATCCTACTAATCGTTGAAAAATCGAGATTTGTAGGCGTACCGATGTCTAGAATAGTTTCCAAATCGAGTAATTGACAAACTTTGTTTAGTGTGGCTGCTTGTTGATAGGCTTGTAATCTTTTGCTACGGCCGCCAAATACTACTAACTGTCGTTTTCGTGCTGTTAAAGGTTCTACTTCTAAGGGTTCTCCGACATTGGAGAAGACTGGTAAGCTAGGAATGTGAGAATGTTTCCCTTGACTAAGTAAGGTAAGAATTTCTGCGTAAAGTTGTACGCTGGTAAGTGCGCGATCGCATAACTTCACCAAACGACTAGCAAGATTTTTTTGCAGGGGAAATAGCCAAAAGGCACTCGTCCAAAATGGTCTTCCAGCAGCGTATACTTCATGAAACATTGTCACTAGGAATCTCTCTTGACTCTGACTACGCCATCTCTCCAAACCTTCTATTAACCATAAGGGACAACCTCGCTTGGCGTAACCGTAGCCCACATAATGTAAGAGAATTTTATCAGTATTTGGGGGCAAACTTGACAACAAGCTAGTCGCATTTCTCTGACTTATGCGAGTAACCCCAAATCCCTCTATTTTTTCCTCTCCTTCCCAACTAAGATCGCCGACCAAAAAATGAGTATCTATACCAAAATCCGATCGCAATCGCCGAGCTAAAATTAAGGCATAATCTTCTACACCACCGATCGCTGGGGGTAATTTGGGGACAATTTGCACAATTAACATTTAAGCTTAACCTCCTAGCGCTGACTCGATCCATTCGATATGCTGTGGTAGTAATTTTGCTAAATCGTAACGCTGTTGAATAGTTTCTCTTGCTTTCTGCCTAATTTCAGTCATCTTGCTAGGATAATTGAGAACCTCTTCGACGCGATCGCTAATTTCTTGAGGTGAGAAAAAGTCTACCAACAAACCATTCACCCCATCTTCGATTACCTCTTTAACTGGAGGAGTTCCCGAAGCCACAACTATACAACCAGTAGCAAGTGCTTCCAACAACGACCAAGATAAAACAAAAGGACGAGTTAAATAAACGTGAACTGAAGACGCTTGTAGCACTTGCAAATATTCAGAATAAGGCAATAATCCCGTAAAATGAACCCTCTGCAAATCTAAAGGCACTTTTTCTAACATTAAATCTTTATAAGTTTTCCCATCAGGTAACTGCTTTCCGTAAGCAACTCGGTTTTCACCGACAATAACTACATGAGTTTGAGGTCGTCTTTCTAGCAATAAACCTACCGTTTCGATAAACTGAGGAAAACCTCGGTAAGGTTCCATTCCCCGTGCCACATAAGTTACTATTTCTGTGACTGACGACAAATCTAAATTAATACGCGGTAAAACAAGCTTTGCACCCGGTAAGGGTTGAAAATATTCTGTATCAACACCATCGTGACGTACAGTAATTTTGTTGTGATATTCTGAGGGAAATTGTTCTTGCTGCCAGGAGGTTGGAGACAGACCGCGATCGCAGCTATAAAGGTCGATTAAAATAGGCGCATTTTTGATTCTAATTCTCGCTTCGTCGTCTGCGGTTAAAGGATCGCTAGGATCGAAATCCGCATCCGAACCATGAGAACGATAAAACCACTCAAAGTAACACAATAACTTAGCTTGGGGGAAAATATCTTTAATAAATAATGTCGGTCCCCAACCCGAATGACCGTAAACTAAATCGGGTATAAAGCCGATCGATTTGAGTTTCTCAGCGATGCGATAAACCGCTTGACCTTGTAAAACAGCATTTTCTAAATTACGCACGTAGTGATGAGTTTCTGGACGTGCTTCCCGCGAAGGATTATAAAGTGCTTTATACACTCCATTAATACTACCTTCTTTGCGCTTCGTGCCAAAGATAACCTGATGGCGACTATCTTGCGCCATTGTTGCTGCTAGATGACGAAATTGAGCAGGAAAATTGGGGTGTAGAAATAAGATCCGCATAAATTGCTTTGCTAAATTTTCATATTTCAGTAAAATTACGCAATTGTCAGGTTAGTGACCGCGAATAAACATAATAACCCACATTTGTCTACCAAGTTAATTTTATTTAATGATTTTCCTCACTTTTGTGGCAAACTCATTATATGTCTTAATAACTTATGCCCATGATGCTTCACAAAAATTAAACTTGACATTCTCAAATAAAAACATGGTTCAATAACTAAATAGTAGAACTTAAACTCACCAAATTCTATTGCCGACAACAGATTAAACTGAAACACACGCCAAAAATGCTTTAAGTAATAAAAAGAGTTAACCTCATCCAACTGTTCAGGATGAATAGATAAGTAAAGTAAGGTCGATTCTTGATGTTGTTTCAATTGATACCAACCTTTTTTAAATCTCCAAGGATGGCACACACTAGCTTCCTTGACAAAAGCGAACTTATACCCTTGCTTGGTCAACCTTACTCTGAACTCTACATCCTCCATTGTGGCATAAGGAAATCGCTCGTCAAAACCTCCAAGAGATTGAAACAATTCTCTTTTGATAGTAAAGTTACACGACCAAAGATACCCCCCTGATTCGTTAACAGGAGAGGTTTCTGCAAGGTAGCGGCGAGGGCGATCTACATAAACTCTACCTTCAAAAACTTGATATTCCGGAATAGTAGTTATTGCTTTTGTATATGCTTCTAACCAGTGGCGATCTGGCAAGCAATCGTCATCGGTGAAAACCAACCATTCTCCGCGAGCATACTTAGCTCCATTATTGCGATTTGCTGCCGGTCCTAGCTGCGATCCTGCTACCCACTTTACCCAAGGATAGCACTTAAGAAGCATCTCCTCGGCAGTAGTTTCAAGACCGTCATCAGTAACGATAACTTCGTATTTTTCAATGGGTAAAGTTTGAATTCCAGGGGCTAAACAATCCAAACACTTTGCTAGCAAATCATTGCGATTGCAGGTAGGTATAATCACTGAGAAAAAAGAGTTTGAGTTGAACATCTGCTTTGTGAAGTTTTGGTAAAGTTACTGCTGATAAGTTAATATTAATCTAACCAGTTTGGGTAGTAATAAGGTTAATTTTCTTGAGATTACAAGGAAAACTTAATAACTTTGAGGAGATTATTTTATCGAATAAATTAACAAGCAGAATCGCTACTTAAAATTTAAGGCAAGAAGTTGACATATAGACAACCCATCTGCAAAAAATAGAAAGTTAGACAATAGTCTTAAAAGAGGAGAAAAGTAAAAAATGGCAACTATTATAGGAACCAATTCAGCCGATCGATTGCAAGGTACTTCTGGTGACGATACGATCCAGGGTCTGGATGGTAGCGACCTGCTGTTAGGCGATAGAGGTAATGATTTACTTCAAGGTGGTGCGCAGCCTGACACACTTCAAGGATCGCCAGGAATTGATACTTTGGAAGGTGGCATAGGCAATGACGTTTATCGTATGTTTGGTCTTGATGCCACAGAGGATATTATTAACGAACTTGCTGGTCAAGGCAACCGAGATACAGTCCACACCGACCAAAGCAATTACACTTTGCCTGCAAACGTAGAAAAATTAGTATTGTTTGCTCTAGGAACTAATGGTATTGGTAACGAACTTAATAACATTATGCAACGGGTGCAAAACAATCCTAACGGCGCTCCGATAACTTTGTCTGGTATGGCAGGCAATGATACGCTCATTGGTAGCGATCGCAACGATTCACTAGATGGAGGTGACGATAGTGACAGTCTTTCCGGAGCCTTAGGAGATGACACTCTCAATGGTGGTGCAGGAATCGATATACTAAATGGTGGTTTAGGCAACGATACCTACATCGTGGATAATTCTCAGGATAATATTGTAGAAATTTCTACTGGAGGCACCGATCTAGTTATTGCTTCTGTAGATTATACCTTAACCAATAACGTTGAAAACCTAACTTTAAGTGGAGTTAATAATTTAACTGGAAGTGGCAATGACTTGGATAATGAGATTGTCGGCAATGACGGCAATAATCTCCTTCAAGGAATATTAGGTAACGATACTCTCAGTGGTGGTCTTGGTAATGATACTCTCAATGGTGGTACTGGTGATGACTCTTTAGAAGGCGGAACTGGTGCTGACAGTCTTGTTGGAGCTTCAGGTTTCGACTCGCTCTTTGGAGGTGACGGTAGTGACACTCTTCTAGGAAATCGTGACGATGACTATTTAGAGGGTGGTCTTGGTAGTGATAGTCTCGAAGGTGGTCTTGGAGACGATACTTTGATTGGAGTAGATCCATCGACTGGATTTGGCTCGGCAGAAATAGATACTCTTACTGGTGGTAAGGGAAGCGATGTGTTTGTACTTGGAGATGCTACTAATGTTTACTACAACAACGATAACACTGATTTGGCGCTGATCGTTGATTTTACAATCTCTCAGGGAGACCAAATTAGGTTACAAGGTCAGTTAATTGATTATACTTTTTCGGTAAGCGGAGGTTCTAATACCGCCATTGTTGAAATTGCGACTAACGATCAAATTGCAATTGTTCAGGGGATCGATCCGACAACTCTCAACCAAGCAAGTAACTTCGAGTTTGTCTAACTGGGTAGAGGTAATAAATGACTAAGCTCTCCTGATTTCTAGGTACTCTGAAAGTGATGCTGAATTAAACTTTCAAACAGAAACATTAGTTTCTACCCAACCTTCATTAAGAGCCACAAAGCGAATCATAGCAACATAGCTGGGAAGTAACTTTTCCCAGCTAAAACGTTGATACACCCTTTGATGACGCTGGTGACGCTGATAGATATCATCACTTGATGTTAATACTTGAGAAACTAGCTTCCTCAAACTTCCTGACAATTCAAAGTTAGCAAAAAAGCCTTCTTCTCCCAAAACAAAGCGAGTAACTTCGTAATCGTGAGCTAAACAAGGTAAACCATAAGACATCGCCTCTAAAAATACTCGCCCAAACCCTTCTCTGAGAGAAGCTAGCACAAAAATATCAGCTACTTTGTAGTAATCTGCCATTTGTTCCGCAGCCACAGTTCTCATTTGAAAATTACCTTTTCCTAACAATTGATACCCTAACTGGAGAATTTCAGCAGACTCGGAATCTTGTTGTCCCAGTAACAATAGATAAGGACGCGGTTTTGGTAAACTAGCAATCTCACGAACTACATAATCCATCCGCTTGTGAGATTTGTTAATCGCTCCTACCGAGAGAACAATCTTCCGCTTTTGAGGCAATTTTAGCTGACTTCGTAGTGCCTCAATTTCTAGCTGAGAAACAATTTCTAGTTCCCTAGAAACGTTAATTCCATAAGGAACAAGCTTATGTTTAGCCATAGTTTCTCCCGATGCTAAAGCTATTTCTAGATGTGTGGGTGTAACTTGTTGGACTAAATCCCAGCGTGAAAAAGGAGGTGAAAGTGGTCCGCCATTAGAGAAAAGCAGCTTATAATTTTGTTTGCGAAAACGTCGCCAGTGCCAAAGCAAATTCCCTAACCTGCCGTCGCTAAAATAAATAATATCCGGTTGCTGCGATTGAATATAAGCAAGAAAGCTTAAACCAAAGGAAACCTGTTCGATGTAGTAAGCTCCTCTTTTCGTGATTTTACCTAGTTGAATTGCTGTTTGACTTTCGCGGGATAAATTTGGTAAAACAACTATTTTTTTGCTTGACTCTCCGCCACCTTGAAAAAGCGTGATATCCAAAGCTGGTTCTTGAGAAAGAGCCTGAAAACATTCTTGGGTAAAAGTCTCGAAACCTCGCTTAACGTTTCCTAGTCCAGGACAAAGAAGAAAAACTTTAATTACCATATTTTAATATTTCTAAAAATCTTAAACATAAGGAATTGGTATTTTCATCAACCAAGTTTTCCAACCATAAATTTTCGAGTAAGAAAATCTAGTCCAGAAATTAATTAAAATTGCTCTGATAATAAATGGTTGTCTTTCTTTGATATATTCTTGTAATCTCAACCGATCGCATTCAGACAAATATCTTTTAAATCCTTCAACTGTTCCTGTTTTAGCCTGAAAATGAGTGCGAAAAAAGCCTAATGTTTCGGGAATAATCAGACAATTAGTTAACTGAGAAAATCGTAACCATAATTCATAGTCCATGACTAAATTACGATCGCTAACATAGGAACCGACTTGATTCCAGATTTCACGAGTCCAAAAAGTCGAAATTTGAGTAATTATTTTTCTCGCATGAAGTAAGTCGTTTCGAGTCACATGACTTATTTGCTGTGGATCGCGCCAAATTATAGTTCCATCTTGCATAATTTGTGATGCAGTTCCATTCCACCAATTTAAGCCTGGTTGGTAATAAAGTGCAAGATGATAAAGGGCTTGTTTGGCTAAAATATCGTCACTGTTAACCCAGCCCATTATTTCACCTGTTGATAAAGCAAATCCCTGATTAATTGCATCGCTTTGTCCATTATCCTTTTTACTTTGCCAATAAGTAAGCCAAGGCTGATATTTTTTAATTATCTCGACAGATTTATCGGTACTACCACCATCGATAATTATATATTCGAGATTTGGATAGCCTTGTAAAAGTACAGAGCGGATAGTTTCTTCCAAGTATTGACCTTGATTGTAGCTGGGTGTGACAATAGTAATGCGAGGCCATTGTGAACCGTTGGGCATAGTTTTTGGTAACTGAGGACTCTCATCTGTCCAGGGCCAACCTGTTTTACTAACTGGGGAAGGGGGAAGTGTGTTTAAAGTAGGATAGCACATTTTATTTTTTGACTATACCAGTTGCTAGTTATTACTTGATTTGGCTGATACTTTTGATAAAAGAATATAGCTTGTTATTGACAACTTCTGTGCTGAAATTATCTTTGACAACAGCAAAAGCTTTTTGAGCAAGGAGATGATTTGAACGGCGATTAGCGATTTGTAGCCGGAGAAATTCTTTGATTTGTTTAATTTGATTAGTTTCACATAGTAAACCACAGTTCCAGGTTCTCAGAAATTCATGAGAAGCAGAGTAATTTGGACCGCAAGCAAGAATTGGTCTGCCCGCAACCATATAATCTGTTAATTTAGTAAGCACAGAAGCACGAACTAAATGAGAACTTTCGGGCAAAAATGATGTAGCAACTAACAATAAATCGGCTTGTTTTAGATAAGAGTTAAGTTCCTCGTAGGGAATGAGTGAGCCATAAATAACCTCCCATTTTTCCCAATGGTGTTGATATAGATTCCAAAAAGAAGGATTAGTGTACAAAATTAATTCAATATCTTCACCATCATGCTTTAACTCAAAAACTGCTTCTGCTACGGCGGCTAGAGCATCGTAGTGCATGGGATAAATAGAACCAGCGTAAGCAACCTGAAATGTATTTCGAGCTTGTGGCTGTTCGCTTGGTGGCTCTTTTCCTGTTAACTCAACAGGATTATGAACGATTAACGATCGCTGAGGTTGAATTTGATACCGACGAGATAATTCTGTTTGTAGTTGTTCGCTAATCATTAGCCAACCCGTAGCTTCTTGCAAACTTTGATAAGCTACTTGTTGGGTGTTACCTGAAAGCCACCACAACTTTTTGTTAGCTAACCAGTCATCCATCAAGTAAATTAAACTTGGACAGCGAAAGTGGCGAGCTAATTTTTGTCCAATTCGTAGATAGCGAATGTTGTGGGGACAGACGAAAATTACTTCTGGTTGAAAAGCTTCTAAGGTTTGTAGGTGGGGAATGGGTAGCCAGTCAAGTAACTGAATTTTGGTAGCTAATAGCCAAGGTTTGAACAACTTACCAAAGCGATTGTTAAGATTTATTGGTGGTTGATATCCAGGGAAAGAAATTACCTGTTGATTAAAGGGAGGAGATGGGGGTTGTTGTTTAAGAGCATTTTCGGGAGCCAATAATAATAACTTTTCAACTGGATAATTTTTGAAGAGATTAAAAAGGGTTCGCGTTGCTCCTTTTCCCTCTTTGTTGAAGGTTACTTCACTAACAATTAGTAATCGTGGTAAATCGGCGCTCATTAGTTTAGTTGAGTAGCTGTTGATAGAGTTCAAGATATCGCTTTCCTTGGAGATCGAGGGAATATTCTTGAACCGCGATCGCGCGACAGTTTTGACTCATTTTTTCTCGGAGATTTACATCTTCGAGTAGCTGGACAATTTTCTCAGAAAAATCTTGGGGGTTTTCTGGTTCGGCGATCGCACCTGTTATTCCTGGGCGTACTAAATCGGGAACGCCACCAATCTTAAAAGATACCATTGGTGTACCGCAAGCCATACTTTCTTGTAGCATTAAAGGTAAGTTATCGGCACGGGTGGGAAAAACAAATAAGTCAGCAGCAGAATAAGCAACTGATTTCAGGCGATCGCTGCTGACGTAGCCTAAATTTAGGGTAGAAATTCCCGCAGTCTGCGCGATCGCTTCGCCACCTTCACCAATAGTCAGCAATAATAATTCCGCTTGAAGAGATTTGGGTAAGCTAGTTAAAGCTTTTAAGAGCAGATCGCCTCCTTTACGAACTAAAGTGATACTTTCTGCTCCAAACATAATTACTTTTTTTGTGACTGGAATGTCGAGTAGCTGACGACATAAATTAGAATCTAAAGGTTGATAAGCTGAAGTATCAATTCCATTAGGAATGTGATAAATGGGAAAGCAGTTGAGCATACTTTGTTCAACCTGCTCTGTCAGCCATTTACTAAGAGTAACAATGGTAAGCTTAGAACGGCTGTAAACCCAGTTTTTTAACTTCCACTCTAAATGAGTATTATCTTGTTGAATAGGTGGATAAATATCCGGATAAGGACATTTACCACAACCTATTTTCCAGCGATCGCAGTCGTAGCTATAGGCACAGTGACCTGTAAAACTCCACATATCATGGAGAGTAAATAAAGCTGGTTTATGCTTAGTTAATAAGGGAATTGCTAGGTAGTTAAAGTAACCGAGGTGGAGGTTGTGAAAGTTGAGAACATCTGCTTGTTGATAAAAAGGATGTTCTGGAATATCGAAGCTACTAAGGAGATGAAGATAGTTCAATCCTAGTCGCCGAGTTAAGCGAATAATTTGATTTTCGAGACGGTATTTGCGAGGAGGAGTAGCAGC
The DNA here is from genome assembly GCF_020144665.1 of Oscillatoria salina IIICB1. Lineage (NCBI taxonomy): Bacteria > Bacillati > Cyanobacteriota > Cyanophyceae > Oscillatoriales > Oscillatoriaceae > Oscillatoria > Oscillatoria salina. The sequence goes on from NZ_JAAHBQ010000017.1 coordinate 23,307, forward strand.
GACGCGATCGCTGCTGGTTTTCACAGTTCCCACCAGTAAGCGAGAGTCAATCCCCTTAGCTAGTAAACCTTGATGCAGTCTGTAACCGGCGATCGCTGCACCACCACTTACATCAGATTGATTTATGTGCAAAACTTTCATTTAGCTGGTTTAATTGCTTCCATATAAAGAGAATCTGGAATGAAATCTATTTCCAAAACCTAGGTTAAGATATTTCATGTTTTTCCCGAAAGGCAAAAATATTTAGTTGTAAATCCATTCCCAAACAAATATCTCGATGGTAGAAAGGTTGAGGAGAAATAACTGAAGGATGAATATGAATTCTAAATCCAGCTTCCGATAAAATTTTTAAGATAATGTCTACACTTTGCTTCTCATTGACAAATGAGTGATATTCTACAAAAAGATTGTCAATATTTCTAAGTAAATCTTGACAATCTTGCACTACTTCTGTTTCCGCACCTTCTATATCTAACTTAACAAACTCTACTGGTTGAGTAAGATATTCTCGTAGACGAATTGTTGATACCTGATACTTTTCCCTTTCTGATTCAAGTTGAACAATTCTACCTCCATCAGCACCTTCGGACATAAATTCTAAGGTAGTTTCTGAACTCCAAATAGCTTTTTTAACTAATTTGACATCAGCAAAACTAAATTGTTTAACATTTCTTTCTAAAATGCTAAAAACTTTATTATCTGGCTCAAATGCTATAATCTGGCTTTCTGGATAAAGTTGTTTAAAATATAAAATACTTAAACCAATATTAGCCCCACAATCTATAATAGTCGGATTTTTCTTGTTTGCTTTAAATTTATATATTTCTTGTTTAAAAATCTCTTTATACATAAACAAAAAAGAAGCCGCATCAACTAATTCAATTTCTTTTCCCAATACTTCAGTAGAAGTAGCCATATAGCGCGGCATCTTTTTCAAACGTTGTCTTTCTAAATAAGATTTTCTGTATGCAGGTTGCAAAAATAATTTACTGGCGTTTTTTAATCTTTGGAAAATCATATTATAACCAAGCTCCTAAATCTCTTTCTATCAAATTAGCCGTATTCAGAATATTATCCCGATAGCGATCTTGCAAATTACGCCGAGTTTCAGCAGTTAGATACCAAGGACGAAACTGTCCAAAAAATAAATTTGTATTCAAGACAGTTTTTTGAATTCTACCTGCTTTGGGAATATGAAGCTTGTGTAGATACTTCATTAACTTTTGCTTAGTGAAATATTGTGTTGATACAGAGAAAGGTAATTTCCCCGGATTGTGTATTGATACTTCCGGCACAAAAGAGCTATCTACATCTAAAAAATTAAATATTCTTTGGGTAGTCAATACTGGATTATCTTTAAGCTCTTCAAATAAAATTATTTTAACTTTTTTTCTCGGGAAATTTTCTAAATAACGCTTTACTTGTAAATCATAAAGCCCAGAAGAAAAATATAAATAATTATAGTAAAACTGGGGGTTATTATGCTTAAAATATTGGTTGTTTAATCTTTCTTCTTCGGAATTTAAAGCCTTTTCAAAGGAATCTATCCACTCATATCCAGCACTAATCATCCAATTGTAAAGAGAATACGCCCGATCTACTGGATTGCGTAAAACAATGATGATTTTAGCTTGAGGATAAACCTTTTTAATCCAAGCTGCACTTTCCGGAGATGTGAGATAAGCGTGTGAAGCTTCGCCGATAGCTTTCTCTTCTTTAACATCAGCAAATAGTCGCAGATAAGCATCAAAATCGCTGTATCCGTATAAATGACAAAAAAATGAGGGTTCTTTATCTGCTATTCGTTTAGGCATAAAAATTTCTGGGTGTTGTTTGAGATACATCCAAAGAGAAGTTGTCCCCGACTTAGCAGCACCTACAATAAAGAAGTTAGGTTGAGGATTAGAAGATGATGAAAATTGTAAAGATTCATTGACAGCGTTCATGAGATCGCGAAGTTATATAGTGTAGCAATAATAAATTTTTACTTGCTTAGACAATTTCTGCAAATATGGCATTATTTTTCATTTCATCACGAAATTCCATCATTTGAGTTGTGCAATAGGGATTGTATTTTTTTTTGTACCTGATGCGAGGATTCTAAAAAATAAGAGTAAGACTTGTATAACTGATTAAAATACCTGAAAAATTTTAAATTCCTTTGTAAATCACTTCCTAGTTCGCTAACTCTGGCTCGAAAAATTTTTCGAGCATATTCGTACAGTTCCAGATCGAGTTCGTTATGTTTTTCCATAATTTTGAGTTCGGCTGGTGATAATTTTTCTTTTGCCGGACGTTTTTTGCTGACCAATTTTTTGCTATAAAAAAAATGATGATGCCATCCTAATAAATTTTTCATTAAAATAATACTTTCATCGAATTTTTCCTGAAGACCAACTACAGCAAAACTTGATTGCAAATTTTGTTTAGCAAGTGACAAAACTTCTTCATTAACACTATCCCCATCATAACCAGCTAAAAATCTAACTTGACAGTTGTTAAACCCTCTCGTTCTTTCAACACAGGAGAAAAAGTCTATTAAACTCATAGATTTAGCATCTTGATGAAAAGGATGAGTAGAGTGCCGACGGATAAAATAATAACTGGAAACTAGGCGATCGATTGGATCTCGCAACATAGTTATGTAAGTAGATGGTTGAGGAAGCAGATCGTGCAAACCATAATAAATGTGTCCGCTTACTAGCTTGAATTTTATTCTTTCTGATTCAGGTAGTTTCTGAAAGTAATTAAATGACTCTCGAGCAGATGAATAAGTAGGATAAAATTTCCAAGTCTTGCTTGGATCGTATTGTCGTTCAAGAATACTTGATAAAGTAGAACCGGCTGTTTTTGGTATATGTACAAAAATTAATGTTTTTTCTGGCTTTGGTGTTTGGCTAAAGTTTTTCATACTTGATATCCTCGTAAAAATAATTGGAGCGCTCCCTGTAGCCTACCTAGAGAGTGATTTAGGTACAGTAGACGCTCTGCTGTTAATGGATGAGCTTGAAAAAGATTTCGATAGATAATGCTAGTTAAGACTTTGCTAAAATACCGCATACTCTTGCCGCAGGTAGATAAGCGCACTGCTAAATTAGGCTGAAGACGGTTTCCCAAAACATATAGAAAAGGTTGACTTTGACCAATTCCTCTGATTAATCGCTGTAAATACTGAGGTGAAATTCGCTTTTGAGGTATATAGTGCTGTAGCTGCATAGCAGGATTGTACCAAAGTTCGTAACCTGCGTTGCGAATCCGCAAAACTATTTCGCTGTCGTCACCAGCAGTCAAGCATTTGCCGTTTCTACCTACCAATGCTGTTTTTTCTAACCAACCAGAGGCTAATAATGCCGATCGCCGCACGACTAAACCTGCACCCACGAGATAAGTATTCCCTACCGAGGGCATTTGTAAGGGTAAGTCACCGCGATCGTATGCAGATAAATAACCTTGAAACGGCAAAATTTCCTCTGGTGGGGGGACTTCCCAGAGCAATTTTACTCTGCTACCAACTGCACCAGCTTGGAGATGTTCCTGAAAAAAGGTTACTGCTTGCTGTACCCAATCTGGCGAGAGAAGACAGTCATCGTCAACAAAAGCAATTAACTCCGAATCTGTCGATCGCACGGCACAGATCCGAGCATAGCTTAACCCTTGTTGGGGTTCCTTCACTAAACGTAGCTGAGGAATTGTACCAGCATCTATATAGCGTTGTGCGATCGCGGCGGTTTCGTCGGTGCTGTTATTATCTACCACTAGCACCGACCATGTTATCGATGAGTCTACTTGCTGTTTGGCAATAGTAGCCAGAGTGCGATCGAGCAATAAAGCATTATTGTAAGTACAGATAGCAACTTCAATAGACAAACTCATTAGCCTCAAAAAATTTAGATAAAGAACTGTTTGGCAAATTTTTTTTCTACTAGCTATATTTAGCTCCCATAACTAACTTTTTCAATCTACTTGCTTCGAGCCGAGACCAATATTTTAAACGATTGAAACGGGCATAAAGATTATTTTTGGCTTGAAAATTTTTCAACTCTTGGGCAAAACGATTGCCTTGCTTCTCTATTTTTTGGGATAGTAATTCTTGAGCAAAAGTGTATAGTTGCAGATCGAGTTGATTGTTTTCTTTGATAATCTCGATAGTTTCTTTTTTGATTTGGCGTTCGTTTGGTTTATGTTTGGTTATATTTCTCGAAATATAGTAGCAATTATTCCAAGCTAATTCCTTCTTCATTAAAAGTAATGATTCGTCGAATTTATCGACAACTCCTACCACGGAAAAATGGTTAATTAAATTTTCTTTTGCCTGCGTTAGTAATTCTGGATAACACTCGCCAAAATCAACAATTCGCTCTCCTGACAATTTTCCTGCGGAAACTCCTGCCAAACGCCTAGTTTGCCCATTATCCGTATCAGTAGACATCCCAGTTGAAACAAAATTTTCTAAACTTATTTGTTTAGTGGTGACGTAGTTATGTAAGTAGTGAACAGGCGATCTTAAAATATAGTGATAACTTGAAATAATCCTTTCTACGGGATGCCGTAGTAAAGTAATATAAGTGCAGGGTTGAGGCATCAGTTCATGAAGACCAAATGGCATATGTCCTTTCAAGACCTTAATTTTTTTTCTTTCTAGTTCAGGAATATTTTTAAATTTATTTATACTTCCTTGGGTATCGATACCAATGGTAAATATAGCCTCTTTGTCATAATTATTTTCGATAATTTTGTTTAATGTAGTTCCTGCTGACTTAGGAATATGAAGAAAAATTAATGATTTTGCTTTTTCGTGATTATTCATAAACTTTATTTTTCAAAACGAACAAATTAAACTTAAGCAAATACTGGCTCTTGATATGCGGCTAACTGGCAAAGTTGATGATAAATTTTTTGAGCTTGCTCAGAAACGGTAGCATTGGAAAATGATTGACATAGGGAAGGATCGGGAACCGAATAATCAACGGCTGCTTCTGTGAATGCTGCTAATCTTGTCAAACCTGGGGGAGTTACTGCTTGATTATAGTGTAAAAACAGCCATTCACCTTGATAACGATGAATTTCTAGAATATGTTTATACATAAGAGTCCAGACTTGTATAGCTCGTTCCCAATTAATCGAGAAATTTTGTAAATATGGTGCTTTTTGAGACAGTTTCAAGATACTTTCTGCTGTGGTTGCTGGTTCTCGAAACACACAAACAAATACCGTATCTTTAAGAAATGGTCGCCACACAGGGAGGGTGTAAGAAAAGCGAGGATCTTTGAAACAATAAGGTTCTCTAGCAGTTAAAGCTGTAATTTGTTTAGTAACTAATTCTGAAGCAGGAAGATCTATATTTAGCGGTACAGATGATAGCCATCTCTGCCACATAATAGGTCGGTGACGAAAGAAGTAGTTACCGATAAACCTCGGTCTTTTGGGTACTACTTGAGCAAGTAGGATCTCATTAAGACGATTGATTTCTATATCCTCAAAATTACCCATTGGGTTACTAAATCTTTCAGTAGAGAGGCGATCGCCCATAAAGTAACCTGCTTTAGCTAACGTAGCTGCTACCATACTCGTACCACTGCGACCAGAACCGAGAATTAGGCAGTTTTTCATTTTGGCAATTCCTCACTTGCGTAGGTGTAGTTCAATCTCATCAGCAGTTCGCCAGCAATCGGCTGTACTGTTGGACTGAGAGTATGTCGGCTAGCTGGAGGCGACTTGCGAGTAATTTGAGTAGCAGCAAATTGCCGCATTTCTTGACTCGGTTCCACCCCGATGAATTGTTCGAGTCTGGTACAAACGGCGATCGGCTTTTCCAGTAAATCTTCGTAGCGAATCTCTAGCCAGCGATCGCTCTCTATATTACTCAATCCCTCAATTGCACTTTCCACACTCAAGCGCCATTCCAGCATTCCCTGGAGAAAGTTATCTGTACAAAGGGGGACTAATTCTCCCTGTCCCCTCGCAGAAGCATATTCACTCAAAAGTTGCCATTTATAGTTATTATTATTTACTCCGAACCAAGCCTGAGTTTCTGATAGTTTGGCAATTGATTTTGCTACCTCTATGCCATTGCGAATTAAATGCACAAACCTGGCATCAGGAAATAGAGAATTAATAAAATCAATCCGAAAACTATTAATTGGCAATTTTTCTACCAAACGCCGACCATTTTGTAAGCGAACTTGCAAAGCAAATTTTTGCTTAATCTTGGCAGCAGTTTTTTTGTTCAAGTCTTTAGCCGTCAACTGTAATTTACCACTTCGCCTTTGTGCTTCTTCTGTCCAAATATCTGTTTTTGGTTCGCAGTACCAAATATATCGAGGCTCATTAAGATAAGCTAACTGGGGATGTTGAGATAATAGTGTTCCTAAAATAGTAGTACCCGATCTCCCACAACCGATAATAAATACAGGATCGGTAAGAATTTTTTTGTTGGGAAACAATCTATAGACTTTAGCTTTAATTTGGGTTTTCCAGGAATTATTCAGCATTTTTTTATTTTAAGCAGTACATATCTAATTATTTTATAGTCGATCGTTTATAGATTCTTTTGAAACAAAATTGCCAACTTATCAATCTTTACCAATAGCCCAATTGTTTTATTTTCTGGGTTATTATTGGGGCTACGGTTTTAGCATTTAAGTGATGGTCTAAAGGATTTGGATGACGGTATTGATGAGCGACTGTACCTGTATCTGGATCTAATATTTCTGATTCAAAATCTAGAAAAAACCAATCTCGCTTTTCGCAATAATTTTGCAGGTGGCGATTATATTTTCTTGTTAGCGCCGTTCTTTGTTGAAGACTTGTTTTGATACTGCGACGCAATTTAGCTACTTCTCCCCAATCTTGATCGTCTATAATAGTTGGTAAAGGCACGCTCGAAATAATTATCTTTTTAAATCCTTGCTTATCTAGCTCATCCAAAAAATTTAAATAATTTTCAAGCGAATACTCAAACTGCTCTTCAACTGAAACTCCATATTTTTCTGCTCTATACCAAATTACAAAACCGCAATCTACTTCGCCAAGACAGAAAAGCAACCAATCATTTTTAGGAACTTTTTGTAAATACTCAGAGAATACTTTTATGGCTTGAGTTTTTGACTTTGGGTGTCCTAAACCCATTGCTGTTCCACCTTGAACTAAAGAAAATTTAAAGCGAGTATGGAACCAAAAATTCTCTCGACTAATATACTCAAAAATTTTAATATGACTATCTCCTAAGCAATGTATTACCTTAGAGCCAGTTATTTTTAGTATTTGCTGATAAACTCTTGAGTAATAAATTTTTCTTTGCCAATAATTTAGCATTTATTTCACCTTCATTGTTGCTGGCTTCCAAGCAATTCTAAAAAGCTATGTTCTTGGGAAGTTTTTTCCCACCTCGCTTTAGTTTTGACCATTCCACCAGAATGATTGTGAGGTGGAGTATTTTCATAAGTAAGAAGAGACACTTGAAATCGGGTAATATACATTAGTGTATCCAAGGATCTCCGACCACTACGAATTGCAATAGAAACTGAATAATTACCTGGATAAAGAATCAGTTCCTCAAACCAAACATTAACTCGTAAAGGTATATTAGGTGCTACAGTAAAAACTGTGCCAAAATCGTTACTAATAACTGTAGAAATTCGTCTTTCATCTGCTGTGTCTACACCTACTACTAGAGATAAATCTTCGTAATAATTTCTAGAAATAGCTTCTAAATGGACAGCAAAAGGTTCGCCTAAACGTAGGCTAGAGTTAATTTCTCTTCGGGAATCAATAATTAAACATTTACTAAAAAGAATGTTTGCCTGGTTTCCCTTTGGGCGTGGGTGATTTAATAAATTAAACTGATGTTTTGTGGCTATATCTGTATTATTCAAATAGCGTTCGACTGCTGAACTGACTTCTCCAGCCAATACTAATTTACCTTGTTCTAGCAATAAAGCTCGAGAACAAAGCCTTTGTACGGATGGCATACTATGGCTAACAAATAATACTGTCCGCCCTTCCTTTGTCGCCACATCTCCCATTTTACCTAAACACTTTTTTTGAAATTGAGCGTCACCGACTGCCAAAACTTCATCTACTATCAAAATTTCCGGTTCTAAATGAGCGGCTACCGCAAAAGCCAACCGAACATACATTCCGGAAGAATAGCGTTTGACAGGGGTATCGAGAAATTTTTCTACCTCAGCAAATGCGACAATTTCGTCAAATTTTTTCTTGATTTCTGCTTTACTCATCCCCAAAATTGCCCCGTTGAGAAAGATATTTTCTCGTCCGGTGAGTTCTGGGTGAAATCCCGTTCCAACTTCTAATAAACTTGCTACTCGCCCCTGGAGATAAATGCGACCTGTCGTAGGTTCGGTAATGCGACTTAAAATTTTTAAGAGAGTGGATTTTCCAGCACCATTGCGACCGATAATGCCTATAACATCTCCTTGTTTAACTTCAAAACAAACATCCGCAAGCGCCCAAAATTCTTCTTTAGAGGGAGTAGAAACTTTGTTTCCTAATGGTGCCATCAGCTTAGATTTAAGTGACTTAGCACCATTGGTTAATGCTTCTCTGAGCAGTTTTGTCCGCTTTTGCTGTTGGTGAGCAATTATATATTTTTTGCCGAGATTTTCAACGCGAATTACTGTGTCAGACATACGCCCTCAAAGCTATTAACCATCAAGAGAAACCTCTGCTAGTTTATCAGAATTAAGCGGTCTGGTTGATGCTTGTTTAGAGATACAACAATCCCGGATAAGTTTCCGGATTGTGTTTAAATCACGTCAGCAAAGGTACGTTCTACTTTCCGAAAGTACCAGATTCCGGTAGCAAATAATAAAATTACTAAAGCTACAGATAAGGCAAATCCAGGTAAATAAATTTTCGATTCGCCGCCTAAGATTGCCCAGCGAAAGCCGTCAATAACACCTACCATCGGATTGAGGGAGTAGAGAAGCCGCCATTTTTCGGGGACAATGCTGCTACTAAAACCCACTGGGGAAATGTATAAGCCAAACTGAACAATAAATGGTACGATATAGCGGAAATCACGATAGCGTACATTCAGCGCGGCTAACCAAAGTCCAACTCCTAGGCTAGCAGTAGCAGCGATCGCTACAAATGCAGGTAGTGTAATTACCCGCCAGCTAGGGATAAAGTTGTACCAAGCCATTAATCCCAGCATAATCATTCCCGAAACCAAAAAATCCACAAAACTTACCACCACTGAACTTGCTGGGACAATCAAGCGAGGAAAGTATACTTTAGAAATTAAGTTAGAATTACCTATCAAACTGGTGCTACAAGAAGCAAGAGAAGTAGCAAAAAATTGCCAGGGTAGGGTGGCTGCAAATACTAGAATTGGATAGGGTGCGCCCTCTGAAGGTAACTTGGCTAGCTTACCAAAAACGATTGATAAGACAACCATTGTCATAAATGGTCGAATTAGCGCCCAAGCCATACCGATGACTGTTTGTTTGTAACGCACGAGAATATCTCGCCAAGCGAGAAAGTAGAACAGTTCTCGGTAGCGCCAAATGTCTTTCCAATACTGACTTTTGTTGCGACCTGCTTCAATTACTAATTCTGTGGAACTGCTATCTATCATATTTAATCAGTAATATTCGAGCAGTATTAGCTTAACCTACTAGCACTAGCAAAGGTAAAAATTTTAAATTCTCGCTAACTACCAATAAGGGTTTAGCAAGGGCTAGGCTTTAGTATCAACCATACAGAATAGCATTAAAAATGTTAACCTAAATGCTAGATACCCCTTAAGGTCGGCTCACATCAGCACTACCTACAGAGAATAATCGACCATTATCGAGACTCAGAAGCCGCTCAGCTAAGGAAAGCTGACAATTTTACTAGCCTCCTACTTTCTTCAGGCGATCGCGATTTAAATGGCAAATAGTGCATTTGGGGGTTTTCCGCTAAGGTCGGTGTAAATTATTTAACTAAAAAGTAAATATATTAATGCTCAAATCCGAGAATTTAATTATTTACTTAATTGTTCTTCAAGAATTTTAATCACTGTGTTTTATGATTTCAAACCGAAACTCTCAGTCAATATCACCTAATTGGAATGGAAAACAGCTTCCGCCCCAGTTGCCGCCAACTATTTCGGGTTTGGCAAAGGAAGAGGAAGAGTCGTTCAACCCTAGTAAAATTTTCGGAGTGTTACGCAGGCGCTGGTGGCTAATTGGGATAGTTACTATTAGTGTTAGCGCTGTGGTTGGGGTAAGAGTATTTCAAGAAGAGCCAATCTATCAAAGTCGTTTTCAGGTTTTGGTTGGTCAACTTACCAACGAGCAAATCAATCCTTTAGCAGAACAAGCTGGTGTCTCAACAAAATCTGTGGATTATGAAACACAGATTCAGGTACTTTCTAGTCCGAAAGTTTTATCTCCGATTTTGGAGAAAATCAAAGCCGAGTATCCCAACTATGATTATAGTTCTTTGTCAAACAATTTAAAAATTAATCGTTTGGGACAAACACAAATATTAGAAGTTCGCTATCAAGACTCTAATCCAGAAAAGGTAAAAATTGTTTTAGATCGGGTGGCTGCCGGATATATAAATTACTCATTGAATGAGCAACAAAGTGGTTTGCAGCAAGGATTAGAGTTTACTGAAGATCAGTTGCCGCAACTGCAAGAACGAGTAGATAAACTACAAGAAAGGCTCCAAATTTTTCGGCAACAATACGATTTAATTGAGCCACAAAGCCAAGGTCAACAGTTGTCGGGTAAACTGAGTGCGATTAAACAACAACAACAAGAAACACAAGCTCAATTAGCCGAAATTCAGTCGCTTTCAGTACGACTTTCTGAGCAACTAGGTTTAGAAATGAATGAGGCAATTACTGCCTCTGCACTTAGCGCAGCACCACGCTATCAAGAATTACTAAATCAACTACAACAGATAGAAACTCAAATTGCTCTCGAATCGGCTAGATTAACAGAAATAAGTCCTCAAATGCAAAGGTTACAAGAGCAACGAGCAAATTTGTTACCTTTGTTGCAACAAGAAGCAAGGGCAGTTTTGGGAACCGATCGCGTTAGCCAAAATGCCCAATCAATGGCTGCTTCTCCTAATCCAATTCGCTTACAGCTAACTCAGCAGTTGATTGAAGCAACTAATCAAAGACAAATTCTTGAAGTGCGGCAAGTAGCGATCGCCTTAGCGGAAAATCAAGCTCGTCAGGAACTACAAAAAATGGCTGCTGTCATCCGAGAATATACGGATTTACAGCGCGAGTTGCAAGTGGCTACGGAAAGTTTAAACCGCTTTTTGACGGTGAGAGAAACTCTCAAAATTGAAGAAGCACAAAAAGCGACGCCTTGGCAGCTAATTTCTAATCCTTTTCAACCGTCAGCGCCAATCTCTCCCGATGTACCGCGCGGTTTGCTGATTGGCGGAATGGCAGGCTTGCTAGCAGGAATTGGTGCAGCAATGTTGGCGGAAAAATTTGACAACAGATTTCATTCTCCTGATGATTTAAAAGAAATTACCGGACTAGCACTGTTGGGGACAATTCCTTACCAAAAGCAAGTTAAAGGACAAACCAGTGGCGATTGGGCGAAGCCCAGCACCCGGAGGGGCGATCGCGCTTCAGTTTTGTCTGTTACTCCTGCTCACTACCACTCTTCTCCGTTTTTAGATGCTTTCCGTTCCCTTCACGCTAATCTCTATTTTATCAGTCCCGATCGCCCTCTGCGATCGCTAGCGATTAGTTCCTCGGTACCCGCAGAAGGAAAGTCAACTACTTCGGTTAATTTAGCTCAAGCTGCCGCCGCAATGGGACAACGAGTATTATTGGTAGATGCCGATCTGCGCCGCCCTCAAATTCATATAATGATGGATTTGCCCAATGTTTGGGGACTCTCTCATGTAATTTCTACAGATATTGAAGTTAATGATGTCATCCAGCGATCGCCTGGGGAAGATAATCTCTACATTTTAAGCGCAGGTCAAATTCCGCCCGACCCGACTCGTCTCCTGTCGTCGCAAAAAATGCGTAACTTAATCCAACAACTGCAAGAATCTTTCGATCTTGTCATTTTTGACACACCACCGCTACTAGGTTTAGTTGATGCTAAACTCCTAGCAGCTCACACCGACGGCATTGTTATGGTAGTAGGGTTGGGTCAGGCAGACCAGTCGGGAGTAAAACAAGTTTTAGATGGGTTAAAAATGTCTCATACTAAAGTTCTCGGAGCGATCGCCAATGGTGTTAAAGGCTATACTCCTAGTTCTTCTAGTTATTATCAGCGCTACTATCGGGCTGAAAACCAAACAAGTAGCTTAAATGGGAATGGGGAATCTGTCAATTGAAAATTCTTAGATTCCCAGAATTTTGAGGAAAAGTTTCCGCTCGGAAATTGTAGCTCTACCAGGCAAAGATTAATAATGATGCGAGAATGAAGAGAAAATCTAGATATACATCGGATAAATTCAGCAAAATTAACCTTCGTCACCTAGTCAGTTTTTTGCTAGTGACAAGCACGACTGTTGGTTTTGGGGTTGAATGTCAAGCTCAAATTACCTCAGCAGAAATTAATAACCAAACAAGAATTAATCCCCAGCTAATTGCTCAACAAGCAGCATATACTCTCGGAACAGGCGATCGCGTGCGCGTTGATGTCTTTGATGTTCCAGAATATAGTGGCGAATATTTAGTTTTAATTGACGGTAGTCTCAACTTACCAATCATTGGTAGCGTTAATGTTCGCGGACTAACACTCCCCCAAGCAACACAACTCATTACTAGAGAATACGCTCCTTATGTGAGGCGACCAATTGTTACCGTCAGTCTCCTTGAACCTCGTCCGATTAAAGTAGCCGTCGCTGGCGAAGTAAATCGTCCTGGTTCGTTTAAAGTAAATCTCGAAGGCTCGGAATTTCCGACTCTTACCCAAGCAATTACTCTTGCTGGAGGAACCACCGGAGCCGCCGATGTTAGCTCAATCCAAATCCGACGACAAGCAGGTTCCGGGGAAGTAGTAAATTTATTAGCATTAATTCGTAGTGGCGATCTTTCTCAAGATCCGCTTTTGCGCGATGGAGACGAAATTTTTGTCCCGACGAGAAATAATATTGACCCTGGTGAACTCCGCCAAATTGAAGCAGCGAACTTTGTCCCTCAAAATCAGCCGCGAGAAGTTGCCATTGTCGGAGAAGTGTCTCGTCCGGGAACCTACACTGTAGGAGGAGAAATACCACCTACTGTCACCAGAGCAATTCAAAGTGCTGGTGGAGTTACCCCGATGGCAGAAGTTAGCAGCATCATCGTTCGTCGTCCCACTAGACAAGGTGGAGAACAAATCATCGCCATAGATTTGCTGCAATTATTGCGACAAGGAGACTTGACCCAAGACCTAATCTTACAGCAGGGAGATACAATCTTGATTCCTACTGCCAGTCAAATTGACCCAGCCGAAAATCGTCAATTAGCAGACGCGACTTTTGGCATTCGGGCAGTAGAACCAGTTAAAGTAGCGATCGTTGGTGAAGTAACTCGTCCAGGTTCTTACACCATTAGCGCGGGCGGTGGTAATTCTCAAGGAGCGGGTGGTGGTAGTACGCCACCAACTTTAACTGAAGCAATTCAAACTGCTGGCGGGATTACCGCTTTAGCAGATGTGCGTCAAGTAGAAGTTCGGCGACCCACAAGACAAGGTACAGAAAGAGTTATTTCCATCAATCTCTGGCAACTTTTGCAAAGTGGTGACTTAGCCCAAGACGTACTTTTACAAGATGGAGATACAATCGTCATTCCTACGGCTACAGCGATCGATCCGGCTGAAGCCGCAAATTTGGCAGAGGCAAGTTTTTCTCCTGAGAGGATTCAGGTTAATATTGTTGGGGAAGTCAAAAACCCTGGTTCAGTCGAAGTACCCCCAAATACTCCTTTAAATCAAGCAATTTTAGCAGCCGGGGGATTTGATAATACTCGCGCTCGTAGAGGCTCCGTAGAATTGATTCGCCTCAATCCTAATGGCACAGTTGCGAAAAGAAATATACCAGTTGATTTCTCTGAAGGCATTGACCAGGAGAACAATCCACCTTTACGCCCTGGCGATGTGGTTGTGGTTAATCGTTCTACTTTGACTAGAGTCTCAGATACGTTAGGAACAGTTTTAAGTCCTGTAGGACGTTTCTTCTCGTTGTTTAACTTTTTACGCATCTTTGACTAACCTACTATAGCAGTGAACAGTAAACAGTGAACCGGGTCATTAAACAAAAATGGGGTAATGGATCGAACCAAATCCATTACCCTACTTAGTTGTATCGAGGAAAATTGAGCTAGATGAATTAAATTAGCTTTTTTGAGTGCTTTTACGACGGCGAGAGAGCAGAAATGAACCGCCAACTAAGCTTAATCCTAACAGGGTAGCCGGTTCGGGAACGGTTTCGGTGGGAGTTCCTGGAGCTATACCAGATACTCGGACAATCATGTCGTTGTAGTCTGCATCATTCCACCAGTCATTACCGAGTACCTCGATATCTTCGATCGCGAAAATCCAGTCATCTCCGTCTTGGTAGGTAGCAAACTGATCTTTTCCACCTGGGTTGAGAGCAGATTCGCTGTAGAAATAATCTGCTTGTTCGTATTCGTTACCTGCTGACCAAATGTAGAAACCGAAGTTTTCAAAGGGTAAGTTGCTAAAGGTGAGCGGAGCATCCCACCAGCCGTGGGATGCTGAATCAAAGAGTTCAAGTTTGTTGTCTGCGTTCCCTAATTCATAAATACCGAACTTGTTTTTGTTCCAGTTAACGGCAACGTTGTCTAAGAGGTCAACGGTAAGGGAACCAGTGCTAATAAATCCTTCAAATGCTGATTGGTTGTTCAGATCGCCAACTACTTCTGTGAATGCTGGATTATCGTAATCGGCAATTTGTAAATTTTCTAGCTTTTTGCTTTCTCCGTCGAGGCTGTAGCTGCCGTATTCAGCTAGAGAAGCAGCAGAAGCACTACCGCTAATGGCTACTGTTGTTCCTAAAGCTAACACCGCAGCACTGCTTGTGTAACTAAGGACTTTTTTGAGGGAAATCATCACAGTTATCTCCTTAAAACTTACGCTTAATAAATTACCTAACCTACTTCATTTATCTTCCCCCTCTATGCTACTCACCATTTCTTTGTAATTCCAGAGGTTTTGCAGCATTTTCATTAACTCTTTAAAATCAGAGTATTTTAGGATAATAACTTTTGGCTTGCTTTAATTTAGCTAATCATTTCTCCGTGCTTATACGGATCTAATTCTGAAGGTGATTGTTCGAGGGTTAATTGTTTGCGTAGCTGTCTTGGGTTTTTACTGAGAAGAAAAACTAACTTAGAGTTGCCCAGAAGCCAGTAAAGGAGCCGCTTGTAACAGTTTTTGGGTGTAGGGATTTTGGGGAGAGGTAAAAATTTGGTTAGTTTCTCCTATTTCTACTATTTTACCACTATTCATAACGGCGATGCGATCGCAGAAAAATCTTGCTACCCAGAGGTCATGTGTGATAAACAAATAAGTTAGCTTAAATTCTTCCTTGAGAGATTTCATTAAATCTAATACTTGAGTTTGGACGCTAGCATCGAGCATACTTACGGGTTCGTCACAGATAATTAATTTGGGTTGAGTAATTAAAGCACGGGCGATCGCTACGCGCTGTTGTTGTCCTCCGGATAAGTCGGCGGGGTAGCGGTTAGTGTAGTCTTCTACTGGGGTTAAACCTACTCGCTCTAACATTTGCCCTACTTTGATTTTAGCTTCGGCTGGCGTGGTTAAGTTATGAATATACAAGGGATCGACAATACTATCGCCAACTGTCATTAAAGGGTTAAGACAAGCGTGGGGATCTTGAAAAATCATTTGGATCTCGCGACGCATTTGCCGCATTTGGGAGGTTGAAAGTTTGGTTAAATCTGTTCCTAAAAATTCCACACTTCCAGACGTAGGGCGAACTAACTGTAAAATTGTCCGGGAAAGGGTACTTTTGCCGCAACCCGATTCACCTACTAAACCGAAAATTTCCCCAGGATAAAGTTCAAAACTAACGTCGTCAACAGCTTTAATAAAATTAGTTTGTCGTGAAAATAATTGCTGAAGTAAACTGGTTTCTAAAGTGTAATACTGTTTGAGATTTTTAATTCTTAAAATAGGATTTGAATCTTGGCGATCGCTAGTGGGTAAGTTTTTAGCGAGTTCGGGATTTTCGCTGTTAGTAACTGGAATTTTTGCTTCTGCATCCTCAACTCGATCGACAGTTTGAATATGTAAAGCAGCTTCAAGTAAAGAGCGAGTATATTCATGTTGAGGTGCTTTCAGGAGGGAATTTATAGGTCCAGTTTCGACAATTTTGCCATTGTACATAACTGCAAGGCGATCGCAAAACTCTCCCACCATTGCCAAATCATGAGAAATTAACAACAGTGCCAAAGAGCGAGAGTGACACAAGCGCGTGAGTTCTTGTAAAATCTCCGCAGCCACTGTAACATCAAGACTAGTAGTTGGTTCGTCAGCAACAATCAACTTGGGATCGAGAAGTAAAGCTAAAGCGATCGCCACACGCTGACGCATTCCTCCGCTAAACTCGTGCGGATATTGACCCCAACGACTAGCAGGAATTTTCACCGCCGCCAAAGTAGACAGCGCCTTTTCCTTCGCTCGATCTCGCGATAACTTTGGTTGATGCGCCCTCAAAGTCTCGATACAATGTTTGCCAATGGTCATTAAGGGATCGAGACGAGTCATCGGATCTTGAAACACCAACGCCACCGCTTCACCGCGAAACTTCCGTAACTGAGTTGGACTTAAATCAAAAACTGACTCACCCTGAAACGTAACTCGTCCCTCAATTTTCCCTTGGGGATCTAGCAAACGCATCGCCGCTCGTCCCAAAGTTGACTTTCCACAGCCCGATTCTCCCACCAATCCCAGCTTTTCCCCTGGATTGAGAGTAAAAGAAACATCATCAACAGCCCAAGACTGTTGTTGAGCATTACGCTTGTTATTAGGATAAGCAACTCGTAAGTTTTCTACACGCAAAAGAGGATCGTTCATAGTTTTTCAGAAGGGATTGGGGTTTTCAGTGAACAGTTACCAGTTATCAGTTACCAGTGAATAGTGGGTGGTTGGTAGTCGATATTGACAGTGGGGATAATTGGGGGAATTGGAAGGGATGGGGGACTGCTAACTGTTCGCTGGTAACTGTTCGCTGCTAACTGCTAACTGCTAACTGATAACTGATAACTGCTAACTGCTAACTGCTAACTGATAACTGATAACTGCTAACTGTTCACTGTTTATGGCTTTGGGCTACTTGTCGCATTAAATAAGCTAGGGCAAAATCTCCGTGAGGATGATCCTGTAAAATTTCCCCTAATTCAAAGACCTTTTGGGCTAATTCAGGTCCAAGTTTTTCCACCGTAGTTTGACGTTCCTTTTCCGCAGACTGTTGCTTTTGCAGTTGAAACTGCCATTCGGTGGAAAAAAGGCGATCGAGCGTCGTATGTATTCCCAATTTGGTTAAGATATCCCACTCACCGCGATCGCACCAAATCCCTTGACACTGAGGACAGCGTTCCACGTAAAAAGGATTTCTAATACTGACTTTAGCGCGGGCTAAATAGCGACCGCATTCAGGACAAAGGGCTGCTTTCGCATCCAGAGGAGATTGAGTAAAGTTGACATCAAGGTTTTTCGAGAAAAAATCGGGGGGAACCACTGGTTGGTGTTGTTTTGCTTGCCAAGTTTCGTATTCGTCCCCGGAAAGCCAACTTCCTTGACATTGGGGACATTGTTTGGCGGCTAAATTGGTTGAAAGAGTACCATCAACTAGCGCTACTTTCCTACATTTCGGACATTGCACGGTCAGATGTGCCTCCTAGTTATCAAATTTTCTTATTTTATCGTTCTCTGACTCCAGAGCTAGGATGACAGCATTAGTTCGCAGTAGTCAATAAGTTTTTGTAAGCGCTCCTGAGCGGCTGCTAGTCTAGCCACAGAGGTTGATAAAGATCGTGATGCTTGTAAAAATACGATCTCTGTTTGTAATAAGCGCCATGCGCGTAAGATTTCCGTCTGTACTGACTGCCAACGGGAAGCAACATCTACATCGAGATTTTCACTGGTTAAAGTTGTAATCTGTTGTCCGTAAACCCACTGGGATTGCTGAAAACCTGCCTTTAGCGAGACCAGATCTGGCTGGGGTTGAGATAATATTTTTTGTAAGTTCCGGATTGATTTAAGAAAATCTTCGTATTGTTCGGTATGCGATCGCGGCAACATTGTTTGCACTGTTAAGCTAAAATTTCTTTAAATAATAATCCGACTTTCTGGAAAAGCCCGGATTTACGAGCTAGGAGCCAATAGTTATTACTAGAGGATTAAACTTGTATCCTCTTTGCTTCAACTTTGAGGCTTCTTGGAACCCTAAAGCCAAAACCCCAGCTTATAACTTCTGGTGGTATTTTCTTCTAATTCCGAGTCTTCTAAACTCTCAGTTTTGGCTGAAACTCGTATTTTGTTTATTTTTGTTCGTCAAGGACGGGTAAACAAGACAACAAATCAACTTTTCTACCTGCAACCATAGCGTCTTAAGGATTTATGACCAAAAAGGGTTGATTTGGTCATTAGTTTTTTCTATTGCTAATTTCTAAACGAGAAACAACTATGAACACAACTACACTTACTACAACTAATACTACTGATTTTGAGCCTCCGAAGTGGCTGAAAGAATGTTTGTTATCCCAGAATATTTCTGGAGATCGAGAGGCTGATGACGATCGTAGTCTGATTTGTCGTGCCTTTGAATTTGCTTATCAACTTCACCAAGGACAGTATCGCAAATCGGGAGAACCTTATATTGCTCATCCAGTAGCGGTAGCAGGTTTGTTACGGGATCTGGGTGGCGATCGCGCGATGATCGCGGCTGGGTTTCTTCATGATGTGGTGGAAGATACTGATGTCACGGTGGAGGAAATTGAGGAACTTTTTGGTTCTCAGGTACGCCAGCTAGTCGAAGGTGTGACTAAGCTTTCTAAGTTTAATTTTTCTAGTAAAACTGAACGTCAAGCTGAAAATTTCCGCCGTATGTTTATCGCGATGGCGAAGGATATTCGCGTCATTGTCGTTAAGCTAGCAGATCGGCTGCACAATATGCGAACTCTGGAACACCTGAAGCCGGAAAAACAGCAGCGTATTGCTTTGGAAACTAGAGAAATCTTTGCTCCTTTGGCAAATCGACTGGGGATCGGGCGTTTTAAGTGGGAATTAGAGGATTTAGCTTTTAAGTATCTCGAACCCGATGCTTATCAAGAAATCCAAGAATTGGTCGCTGAAAGAAGATCCGATCGCGAAGCGAGATTAGAAAAGGCGATCGAAAATTTGCGTTCTCGTTTAGGAGAAATTGGGATTCATGTTTGGGAAGTCAACGGTAGACCAAAACACCTCTACAGCATTTATCAGAAGATGCAACGCCAACAAAAGGAGTTTGGTGAAATTTTTGATATTGCTGCTGTACGCATCATCTTAGAGACGAAGGACGAATGTTACCGCACTTTAGCTGTGGTACACGACAGTTTTCGCCCGATTCCCGGTCGTTTTAAAGATTATATTGCTTTACCAAAACCAAATCGTTACCAGTCGCTACATACGACTGTGGTGGGTTTAAATGGTCGTCCTTTAGAGGTACAAATACGCACCCTGGAAATGCACCAAATAGCTGAATACGGGATCGCTGCTCACTGGAAGTATAAAGAAACAGGTGGTTCCTCGAATACCCAATTAAATACTGCTGATGAAAAATTTACTTGGTTGCGGCAACTCCTCGAATGGCAAAATGACCTTAAAGATGCTCAGGAATATATCGAAAGCCTCAAGGATAATTTATTTGAGGACGATGTCTATGTTTTTACCCCTCAAGGGGATGTGATTGCTTTGGCTAAAGGGTCAACTCCGGTGGATTTTGCTTATCGGATTCATACGGAAGTGGGAAATCACATGAAAGGGGCGAGAGTTAATGGGCGTTGGTCGGTATTGGAGACAGAATTACACAACGGTGATATTGTCGAAATTATCACTAGTAAAAACTCTCATCCGAGTTTAGATTGGCTTAATTTTGCTGTTACTCCTAGTGCAAGAAATAAAATTCGTCAGTGGTATAAGCGATCGCATCGAGATGAAAATCTTGCTCGCGGTCGGGATCTCTTAGAAAAGGAATTAGGCAAAAATGGCACGCTGTCTGTACTGAAGTCCGAGGCGATGCAAGCGGTAGCAGAACGTTGTAATTATCAAAATGTGGACGATCTCCTGGCTGCCCTCGGTTATGGTGAAGTAACTTTAAACTCGGTGGTGAATAAGCTGCGCGATGAAGTGAAAGCCCAACAACCGATTGAGGAAAGCGAGTCAGATAAACAAGAAACTAAAATTCTCACTACCGATAGCGGGAAAAATGACGTTTACACGGCTAGTTGTAGCAAAGTACGCAAATCTGACTCTCCTATTGCTGGAGTAGAAGGTTTACTGCATTATATTGCCGGCTGTTGTCGTCCTGTTCCCGGCGAACCGATTATCGGGATCGTCACTCGTGGGGCTAAAGGAATTTCGATTCATCGTCAAGGTTGTAGTAACGTTGAAGATATACCTGGCGATCGCTTGATTCCGGTAAGCTGGAACCGTGAAGGCAATAACGGACGCTGCCAAACTTATCCGGTTAATATCTCGATTGAAGTTCTCGATCGCGTTGGGGTCTTTAAAGATATTTTGGCTCGTTTGAGCGACCAAAAAATTAATATTCGCAATGCAGGTGTGAAAACTAGTGAAGGTAAACCTGCTTTGATTTCCCTCGAAATTGATATTCGCGATTGCGAACAACTCGAACGCAGTCTCAACCAAATTCGCAAAATGAGCGATGTGTTGAATCTACGCCGCGTTAGTGGGGTAGATTGTGAGTAAGTGGGATTGGTGAGGAGGGGATTGGTGATTGGTGAGGAGGGGATTGGGTAAACTGCTAACTATTTCATGCGGCTACGTGATAACTGATAACCTATGAAACGACCAGCTTGTTTAGTTTTCAACCCGGTTGCGGGACAAAGCAATGCCGAGGAAGATTTAGAGAACATTCGGGCATTATTAGAACCTGAGTTTGACTTAGATATCCGTCAGACTACGAAAGAGAAAAATGCCAATCAAATTGCTTCGGGTGCGATCGCTGATGGTGCTACTCTAATTATCGCTTCTGGGGGCGATGGTACGCTTTCTTCTGCTGCGGAAGCGGTGATTAATACGGGTATTCCTCTCGGCGTTATTTCTCGCGGTACAGCGAATGCTTTTGCTGCTGCTTTAGGTATTCCTGACACAATTGAGGAAGCTTGTCAAACGATTATTGATGGTCAACAAACAATCGTTGATGCAGCTAAGTGTAATGGTAAACCAATGGTTTTACTTGCTGGAATCGGTTTTGAAGCCGAAACAATTGAAAAAACCGATCGAGAGAAAAAAAGTCGTTTTGGCGTATTGGCTTATATTCTTGCAGGTTTTCAGCAACTACAGGAACTCGAACCTTTTGAAGCGGTGTTAGAAACTGAAGATGAAATTATTCAAGTTACGGCTGCGGCGATTACTGTCGCTAATGCGGCACCAGCAACTTCAATTTTGGCACAGGGTCCAGCCGGAATTGTTGCCGATGATGGTTTTTTAGATGTTACTGTAGTTGCACCCCAAAATGCAACTCAGGCGATCGCTGCTTCTTATCATTTACTCCGCACTGCTTTGGGGAAAACGCCTGCTCAACGTAAAGATATTGGCTATTTGCGTACTAAAAAGATTAAAATTAATACCGATCCGCCTCAACAAGTTGCTCTCGATGGCGATCTTCTTGGTACTACTCCAATTGAAGTTGAATGTCTCGAACAAGCAATAACTTTATTAGTTCCTAAGTCGGATAACGAGCGACCTCCTTCGGTAGAACAACTTACCCAACTTCCTCCTGGAGGAAGAGAATAACTTAACTCAGTAAATCAAAAAATATTTTATATTAAAACAAGGCAAGACTCAATAAAATTGCTGCTGGAATTAGTCGGTAAAGAAATTACCCCTAAAATTAAGTATATGCAGCCGTTACCCACTCCCAGCCTCGATCGAATCGTCGATCCTCATCCTCTGAAAATACCACCGCAAACGCCAATTTTTGAAGTGGTGAGGTTACTTGGAGAAAGACAACCAAGTAACTGTGCATTAATCCAGTCTGAGAAAGGATTACAAGGGATTTTCTCAGCGCGAGATTTTGTCAAGTTAGTGGCTAATGGAGAATTATTAGCAAAACCGATTCTAGACGAAAATCAAAGTATTGCTCAAATTAAGCCCAGAAGTACGATCGCGCTAACAGTTACAAAAACGACTAATTTCCTCGTAGCAGTCAAACTTTTGTTACAACATCAAATTAGTTGTCTGCCAATTGTCGATCCTCTGAGTAATATTTTGGGAGTAGTAACTGCAAAAACTATTCTTGATTATTGGGGAAATAGTGAATTATTTTCTCGGCTTCAGGTTGGCGATTTGATGACAGATAGAGTCATAACTGTGTCGCCAACTACAAGTTTGTTAAAAATTACTAAAGAAATTGGCAAACAAAAAGCAATTTGTGCAACTATTGCTCATAATTTGGATATCATTGCCCCAGAAGATTTACTTCGCTTTCAGGCAGAAAACCTGAATTTAGCAGTTACAGAAGCAAGAGAAGTAATTAACGAGCGACTTCTAGCTGTAGTAAAAGTTAAAGATTCATTGCGAGTAGCAGTGCAAAAAATGCAGCAATTGTCAAGAGAAACTTTAGGCGTAGTTAACGAAGTAGGGGAAATAGTTGGCGCGATCGCACCAACACAATTGCTAAAAGAATTAGGGAAACGGCATCTCTTACCAGGGCTGCGTCGCTCGCGAAATTTAGTTAATTCAAAACAATTAACCAAAACTCAATTATATCAAGCTATTACCTGTAACTTTCCCAATGGCGCAATCGTGGTTTTTGACCGCGATTTACGCTACATTCTAGCTGAAGGAACTGGTTTAGAAGCTGTTGGACTTGCTAAAAAAAGTTTAGAAGGAAAAACCATTTGGGAAATATTTCCGTTAGAAACTTGTCAAAATCTCGAACCAAATTATCGCGCTGCTTTAGCTGGTCAAACTACTTCTTCAGAAATAAAATATCAAAATCGTTACTATCTATATTATACCATTCCCTTGAAAAATAAAACAGGTGAAATTGTTGCTGGAATGGTAGTAACCCAAGACATAACTGCTCAAAAAAATGCTGAATTAGCTTGGCGCGAAAGTGAATCAATTCTCCGGAACTTTTATAACAGTACCACCGTGATGATGGGAGTAGTGGAACTTCTAGAAAACGATATTTTGCATTTATCAGATAATGGAGTTACAGCCCGCTTTTTAGGTTTGAATTCCGAAAAAATGCAAGGTAAAACAGCAACTCAGTTGGGGCTTAGTCGAGAAAATATAAATCTTTGGCTTGCCAAATATAGAGAATGTGAAATTACAGGCGAGCCAGTAAAATTTGAATATGCCCATACCACCAAAACTGGCTCTATGTGGTTATTAGCAACAGTTTGTTACCTAGGCAAAATGAGCAGCAACAAACCCCGATTTTCTTATATAATTGAAGATCTCACCGAGCGCAAGCTAGCCGAGCAACAAATTTTAGAGCGAGAAAGGGTACTGCGGCAGGTAATTGATTTAGTACCGCACTATATTTTAGCGAAAGATCGCGAAGGAAATTATCTTCTCGCTAATCAAGCAGTAGCAGATATTTTCCACACCACAGTAGAGGAAATTTTACAGAAAAACGAAGCAGATGTAGCGGCATCTCCGGCAGAAGCCCAAGAATTTCGCGAAGATGATTTAGAAGTAATTAATAGTGGCAAACCGAAAAAAATTGCTGCCCAAAATGTTACTGCTGCTGACGGGAAAGTGCGTGTTGTCCAAGCAATAAAAATTCCCTTTAAGCCAATTGGTTCAGAGCAAACAGCAGTATTGGCAGTTGCTAGTGATATTACCGAACTGAAACAAGTAGAACAAGAACTACGAGAAAGTGAAGCAGCAATTCGGGCATTGTATCAAGTAACAGCTTCAGGTAAATTAAGCTTCAGCGATCGCGTGAAACAAATGCTGGAAATGGGCTGTCGGCGGTTTAATCTCGAAATTGGCATTCTCGCAGAAATTCAAGATAATAATTATCAGGTGAGAGCGGTACAAGCTCCCCAAAACCAAATTAGTCCGGGCGCTGTATTTGACTTGAAACAAACTTATTGCCAAGAGACGCTTAAATCTGAAGAACCAGTTTACTTTGAGTCAGCAGCAGATAGCGAATGGCGAAAACATCCTGCTTACCAAGCATTTCGATTAGAAGCTTATCTCGGTACGCGCATCATAGTTGGTAAGAAAATTTTTGGAACGCTCAATTTTTCCAGCCCCAACAAACACAATCGCTGCTTTAGATCCGTAGACAAAGAGCTATTAAAATTAATGGCACAGTGGATTGGAGATGAATTAGAGCGACAAGCAACCCAGGAAGCGCTGCAACAGCAACTCGAACGAGCAAAAATTCTCAAGCAAATAACTCAAGAAATTCGCTCGACTTTAGACACCCAGGAAATTTTTCAAACTACAGCAAGGCAAATTGGTCAAACCTTTAAAGTCGATCGCTGTTTAATTCATAGTTATATTTTCGACGGCAAGGAAGCAAAAATTCCCTTCATGGCAGAATATTTAGCTTCCTCAGTCACATCAGTAATTAATTTACAAGTACCAGTTCAAGGTAATCCTCACGCACAAGAACTATTAAAAAGCGATCGCGCGAGATCTTCTGATAACTTTTACACCGACCCTCTACTCGCCCCAGTAAGCTCATTGTGTCGGCAAATTAACCTCAAATCAATGCTTGCAGTGCGAACTTCCGATCAAGGTAAACCCAACGGCGTCATTGCACTACAGCAGTGTAACGAATTTCGCCAATGGACGGCGGAAGAAATCAGTTTACTCGAAGACATCGCCGAACAAGTAGGTATAGCCCTCGAACAAGCTCGACTCCTCGAACAACAAAAGATCGCCTATCAACAACTAGCCAAAAACAACCTGGAACTCCAAACAGCGAGAAAAGCTGCTGATGCTGCTAACCAAGCCAAAAGTGAATTTTTAGCAGTCATGAGCCACGAAATTCGCACCCCAATTAATGCCATCATCGGCGGAAATCAGCTTTTGCTCGAAAGTGAGTTATCTCCCCAAGACCGAGAATTAGCCCAAATCGTCGATAGCAGTAGCCATGCTTTACTCAGCATTGTGAACGATATTCTCGACTTTTCCAAAATCGAATCCAAAAAACTCGAACTGGAAACTACTCCCGTAGAGTTAGCAAGTTGTATCGAAAGCGCGATCGATTTGGTCGCACCTCAAGCAACGAAAAAAAATCTGGAATTAGTGTACTCGATCTCTGGAGAAACTCCCTTTTGTATTTCCGGAGATGCCTTGCGACTGCGGCAAATTTTAGTTAACTTACTCAGTAATGCGATCAAATTTACCGAAACTGGAGAAATTGTCCTCTTTGTTAGCGCCGCACCCGCCAAGCAAAAGAGAAACTCAGGAAATCTTTACGAAATTCAATTTGCCATTAGCGATACAGGTATTGGGATTCCGCGCGATCGCCTGCATAAATTATTTAAAGCCTTTAGTCAGGTAGATTCTTCCACTACCAGAACTTATGGCGGTACTGGTTTAGGTTTAGCAATTTCCCAACGTCTCAGCAAAATGATGGGCGGTAGAATGTGGGTAGAAAGCCAAGGTGGTCTTGCTGGAAATCCTCCTCGCAATTGGCAAATCAGAGTAAGTACGCCGACACCAGTTATCCTCAGCCAAACCCCAGTAACTACCTTTTATTTCACAATAGTTTGTCCCTCAGTCAGTTGTAGTGCTCACCTCAGCAATCATGTCCAACATCTAGCAGGAAAACGCTTGCTAATCGTCGATGATAGTGCTACTAATCAGCAAATTCTTGCCCGACAAACTAAATCTTGGGGGATGCTACCTACTACAGCTAAATCAGCCTCAGAAGCCCTTGATTTGCTCGATCGCCACCATTTCGATCTTATAATTTTGGCTCGGCAAATTGGAGAGATGGATGGCTTTACCTTCGCTAGACAAATCCACTCACGTCCTCAAACTTCTTGCTTACCGGCGATCGTCTTAACTCCACTGTCCGAGACTAAAGTAGTTCCTCCGGCAAGGTTAACTTCTTTTGTCACTTTCTTACACAAGCCAATTAAACAATCTGACTTATATAATGCCCTCAGCAAGATTTTTATGGAACAACCAAATCAGGAATTAAGCACAAATAAGCTGGTAATTGACTCGGAATTAGGTCGCAAGCAACCAATAACAATTCTCTTAGCTGAAGACAATCCAGTTAACCAAAAAGTTGCTTTAGCAATGCTCGCTCGCTTAGGATACCAAGCAGATGTAGCTATGAATGGACTCGAAGTCCTGGTAGCATTAAAAAGACAAGATTACGATTTAGTCTTAATGGACGTGCAAATGCCCGAAATGGACGGAATTGAAGCAACACAGCGAATTTATGCCGAAATCAGCCCAGCCAAACGTCCCTACATTATCGCCATGACAGCTAACGCTAGCGATAGCGATCGCCAATTTTGTCTCGAAGCAGGAATGAATTCATATTTGAGTAAACCAGTCAAGCTAGAAACACTCAGCAAAGCTTTGGATAATTATTACCAACAAAAGCAGTCCCCATCAAAATTGTCAGTGACAGAAAAGTCTTCTTCAACAGATGAGATAATTGACGAGCAAGCTTGGATTTCATTAACAGAAATAGTTGGTTCTGAATCGAAAAAAATTATTCTCGAAATAATCGACTCTTATTTAGAAGATACACCAAAACTACTAAAAATAATTAATCGCGCAATTACTACGGGTGAGGTAAAAGATTTACAATATGCAGCACATACGTTAAAATCCAGCAGTGCTATGTTAGGTGCAAGCAAAATTTCTCAACTTTGTTTGGAATTAGAAAAAATGGCTAAACAGGGTCTAACAGTAGCACCAGAATTTAGTCGAGTCATCGCAACTGAATACGAACGAGTAAAAACAGCTTTAGCACAAAAAAGAGAATTATATAATCGCTAATTAATATATATTTATTTTATGGACAAAATTAAAGAAATATGGATACAAGCGGCTATATTTTTTATTGTTGGCATTATTTGGCGCCTACCTTTTCAAAGTAAAATTTTGCACGAATGGGATTCAGTTAATTTTGCTTTAGCTTTAGATAAATATGACCTCCGCTTACATCAACCTCATCCACCGGGGATGTTTTTTCTTTATATTTTAAGCGGTCGTTTATTTAACTTTTTTTTAGACGATCCTAATGCTAGCTTAGTTTGGGTTAGTACGATCGCTACTGGTTTCGCCGCCGCAACTATTTTTATTTTAGGTCAGACCTGGTTTGGTCGTCAAACAGGTTCAACGATCGCACTTTTAATGTTAAGCAGTCCCTTGATTTGGTTTCAAGGAGAAGTCGCTCTTTCTTATATGTTAGAGTTCTTCTGGGTGCTGTTAATTGTTTGGGGTTGTTATCATCTACGCTACGGTAATAAATTAGTTTTTTTCTCCACGGCAATTTTCTTAGGATTAGCCGGAGGTATTCGCCCAAACACGCCATTTTTCTTGTTTCCTTTGTGGGCGATCGCGGTTTTTCTTGGCTGCCGCGAACATAAATATAAATTTACAGATGTTATTCTTGCTGTTATTTTGGGCTTAATTAGTGTCTGTGTTTGGCTAATTCCTATGGTGGCTTCCTCCGGAGGAATTGACGAATTCTGGCAAACAATGCAGCCTTGGCTAGAAAAACACCCCAAAGATGGCATCGGACGCAGCTTACTTGATGAAGATAATGTTAGTAGTTTAGAAGGAGTTTATCTCAATTTTAAACTCCTTCTAGAAGCCGTACTTTATGGAATTGGCTTCGGACTTTTTCCGCTTATTTGGTGGTTGGGCGATTCAAGAAAACAATTAAAGCAAAAATTCCTCAAAGATTGGCGCTGGCAAACTTTACTAATTTGGCTTTTACCAGGGTTGATTTATCTAATTTTTGTTCACATCAAACGCTTAGGACATTCTTTTACAATTTTACCAGTTTTTATCATTATTGCTGGCATTGCTATCGCTGAAGCTAGTAAAAGTTGGCAAAAGAAACAGCAAAAAGCTAAAGTTATCTTACCAGGAATTATCTTTTTGGGGAATATTTTATTTTTTACTTTAGGTCCCGCTAACTGGCAAACTTCTCTTCCCACTTGGGAGACAATCATACAATACGATCGCTATATTAGCGAACGAGTTGCGGCAATCAGTCGCCGATTTTCCCCCACAGAAACAATGGTTTTAACTACCGGAAGAAATGGTCGCATCCGCGAATTTTACCTAGCTGAATATAGCGGAACTGGTTACGATTCTCAGCCCGGAGAAGCAGAAGAAATCATTACTTTACCAGAGAATATTCGCAATTTAGTTTTATTTGAAGATAAAGTCTTATCTGATTTAGAAAGCGAACCAGAATATGAAACAATTACTCTCCCTTCTCAAGCGACAATTCGTTATTTAACTTGGGATGAAGATCGACAAGTTAAGTTAAATAAATATTCCTTGTCCATAGAAGAAAAAAATGAGTAAAGTTAACCTACAAATGTCATTCTGAGGAAAATTAACCTACAAATGTCATTCTGAGCGAAGCGAAGAATCTAAGGAGATCCTTCGCTTCGCTCAGGATGACAACTAATACCAATAATATCAAATATTTTCACTGTATCTACAAGTAGATTATTGCTGTTTGAGAATAACCAAAGTAAGATCGTCAAACATTTTCTGCAAACCGATATGTTTTCGCAAATCATCAATAACCACTTGTTTAATTTCTTCAGCCGAATAGTGACGATTAAGCTGAATCACCTCGCAGAGTCTTTCTAGTCCGTAATGAACGCCAGAAACATCTTCAGCTTCAGTAATTCCGTCAGTGTAAAGAACGACTAGATCTCCAAGATTTAACTGAATATTTTCTCGAGCGATAAAATCAGCAATTTCTGGTTCTAAACCAATCGGAAAACCTAAATCAATCGTGTCGATACGTTCAATTTCGCCGTGAGAACGAACGATAATTGTTTCCTCGTGTTGTCCGCTAATACTAAGTTTGCCGTCAAAGTAATTTAAGATAACCAAAGTGAGATTTTTATCCGAGTTCATGCGCTGGATATTTTGATAAATAGTGCGGTTGAGAGTGTTGAGAAACTTGACAGGATCGGTTTCGCGTATTTCTTGCAAAGTACGCACTGCCGTTTGTGTCATTACCATCAAAATACCGCTTTCTAAACCATGTCCAGTAACATCGCCAATGCCAATAGTAACTACGCCATCAGTATGCAGGACATCGTAGTAGTCACCGCCAACTTCTTCAGCAGGTTCCATATAACCAGCAATATCAAGTTTTTTAATAGCTTTAAGTTCTGCGGGTTTAGGTAAAATTAAGTGTTGCATCTGACGCAAGAGATCCAATTCGGCACTAAGGCGAACATTTTCGGCTTTCAAGCGTTTGTAAAGAATGGTAATTTCTTGATTAGCTTGGGCGAGTTGGGCGGTGCGGGATTTGACTTTATCTTCGAGGTTTTCAATTAACTCTTTTAACTGTCCCGCCATTTGATTAAAGGATGCGGCTAGTTTTTCAAGTTCGATGCTACCTTTAGCTTCAACGTGCTGTTCAAGTTCGCCATTGGCAATTTTTTCGGAAGCTTGAGAGACTCGATGGATAGGTTGAGTAATCCAGCGAGCAGTAATAATTCCTATTCCTACGGCGACAATTAAGGCAACAACGCATAACAGGATGGTAATGCGGGTATTTTGGTTAATTTCTGCCATGAAATCTGATTCTGGTACGACGACAACAATTAACCAGTCAAGCCCAAATTCATCTTGATAGGGGGTGACTTGTAGTAGTTGGCGAGATCCATCTAGTCTAAAGCTAAGTTGTTGGGGAGTGTCAATGTGTTGAAAATCTTGAAATTTCTGTTCGAGAAACTCGACTGTAGCTTGAATGAGAGAGCTTTTGCTTTCGCTAGCTGGGAGGCGCTGCTGTTGGTTATTTTCGCTCAAAAAAGGTGGATTACCAGTGGAGGAGGAAATGAGTAAGCCGTTGCGCTCCATAATAAAGATTTTGCCAGTTTTGCCGATTTCGAGAGTGCTAAGAAAATCAGCGATCGCCAATAATGATAAGTCAACAGCAAATACTCCTTCTAACTCTGCCTCGCTGTTATAAACTGGACGCACGGCAGGTAAGGCAAGATTGGGATAAGGAGCTGCCCAAACGTAAATTTCCCCCCAGACAGGCTTTTCTGCGTCTTTGGCGGCTTGATACCAGGGACGAGTCAGGAGATCGTAACCGGGAACTACAGATAACAATTTCGTGCGAGATCCCTTCTTCTCCGTAGCGTAAGTTTCAAACTCACCGTTAGGAGATTCACCTGTCCAATAAGCAACATTAGGTAGTTTACCGGGAACTTGTTCTGCACCGCTAAAAATTTCTTCCTCAGTACCGACATAAATGTAACTTGTTTCTGGATGTCGCTGGATCTGCTGCCAAAAATGAAGTTCTAATTCCGAGAAATCATTTAAGCTTAATTGTCCTAAACTTAGTGCATCGGCGTTAGCATGATTAATCGCGTGAGGTACGGCTAAATAGTTCCGCAGGCGTTCCTCAACGCGATTGGTAACTTCTGCATGGAGTTGACTAGCGAGATCGTTGACTGCTTTTTCAGCGCTTCTCAAGGAAAGATACCCTACTAATCCCACTGCGGCAACGATTTGCAAGACAAAAGGGATTACAAGGGTAGTTCGTAGAGGAACTTTGCGAGAGATTTTCGTTACCACCAGGCTGAGAAATTCGATCATGGAGGATCTCGCTCTAACATCAATCAGAGCAGTTTTTACTTGCGCAGACTCCAGCGCTAATACGCCGCAGCTAATACCTTTCTACTCTAAATAAAGTCTTTAGGTAAACATTAAGAAGTTTTTTTGAGATGAATAAATATTAGTTTGTTAGTTTGATTCGTAACTGTTGAATTTATTTCTACTTGCTTGGTTAACTCATGCCTACTGTTAAAAATCTTGGTTGTCAATCTCAAAAAATATGTTAAGAGATTTTATCAGAAAATTGTCGCTGGAGTTGAGCTGATTTCGACTTCGCAATTAATTCGCTAGATTTCTATAAGTTTTATTTCGATATCGATTATCAAGTTGAATTTAGCAGTATTTTAAGCTACTATTGTCTTAGTGGGTGAGAGTTTTTTAACTAGCGCGATTAGAACGGAATTCGATTGTTAAATCAGCAGAGCGAGGCAAAAGTTTTGTCTTTTCGGCTCAAGTTAAAAATTACTAGCGTTGTAGTTCGGTCCAAGCTGCATCGGGAGAGCAATAATTTCTACACTTGTCTTCCCTCGTCTAGATTGTATCCAGTATCAATCCTGCAACTCTCCCTCCGCACTTAGCGATCGGGTACGCAGCAAGCACTGTAATGAATGAAAAAACAAATATGCAGTAAGTGAAGTTACTGCGACTAATCGTTGGGTTAGTTCACAGAAGTTAATAGACCTTACCCAACTTGCTCTTTTGCTCAACTTTTAGTTACGTTATGAAAACGATCTCGAAATGGATCGCAATTGGAATTATTGAACTCATTTTTTGTTTCTGGCTATTAGGTAAAGCCGCTAATTTAGTTAGTTCTCCTAGTAACCTAAAAGTTTTGTCTGGTGTCGTCTGTTACCTAGCTGGCTTATTAGTAATTCCCGGAGTTTCTATCAGTTATGCAGCACATCAAATTACTGACGCTAAACGCCGACAAAAACAACTAAAACAAGCTTTTCCTGATGAAGAAACTTCGGTAATTCAATTGTTAGATTTAAAAAAATAACGACCATGAACAAATCACCTCGTCGCTTTCTTCATTTTACCGGAATAGCTGCTCTTATTGCCATTTTAGCTTCTAGTTGTGGAGTTATTCCCGGAACTAGCGTCAAGCGCATACCTCCTGGTTATGTAGGCTTAAAAGTTAACCTTTATGGGAAAAATCGGGGCGTACAAAATGCTACTATTAGCACTGGTCGCGTTTGGTACAATGGCTACACTGAAGAAATTGTTGTCTTTCCCGACCACGTTCAATACTATATCTTAACCGCTTCAACTGATGAAGGTTCGCCAGTAGATGAAAGTATCACTTTTGGCGTCGGTGGAACTACAGCAAATGCTGATGTTTCCATGTCCTACTTTTTCGATACTGAACGAATTAAAGACTTTTACGGCAAGTATTTGAAAGACCCGGATCAATTCAAAGCTACTTTGGTTCGTAGCGAAACTCGTAACTGTTTCAACCAATCAGCAACTGAGTTAAAACCAGAAGAAATTGTTGGCGCTAAACAGGCTGAATTACTCACCAATGTCAGAGATTGTTTAAACAATAAATTTGGTGTAGTTGGCGTTACTTTCGAGTCGGTAGGATTTGTCAGCAAACCACGTTTTGATAAATCAATTGAAGCCCAAATAACTGCACGTTTCCAAGCCGAACAACAAGCGATCGCGGCGAAAGCGCAACTAGAAGTTGCCGAAGCCGAAGCGAAACGTCAAATAGCCAAAGCCAAAGGTGAAGCCGAAGTAGCCCGAATTCAAGCGGCTACAGTTTCCCCTCTTACTATTCGCTTACGAGAGTTAGAATTGCAAGAGCAAATGATTGAAAAATGGGATGGAGTTTTACCCGTTTATCAAGGAGGTACTGCACCTTTTCCTTCTTTCGATCCCAATGCTAGCAAATCAACTGCTACTGGTCAACAATAATTAATTTAGTAGAGACGGTAGCATTGCTACGTCTCTACACAATATTTTGTCAGCCTAACTACGAATGGTTTAAACAATTTTTAGCTGTTATTGCTATTTTTGCGACGAGAACGAGCAACAAGTAAAGAAACAAAACCTAAAGCTGCTAGAGAACCAGGTTCCGGAACATCTTGGCTAACATTAGTTTCGGTGAAATAAATATCGCCAATACCTATTCCGTGACCGTTAGGATTACTTCGAGAGATATCATCTCCATCAGTAAAAACTAACTTGAAGCTATCAATTTGACTAGCAAACGATACTAAAACATTACTAGCATCGCTGTTGTTATTTGTGCTTTTAATCCCATCGAGAGTATTCGCATCAACTCGTTCAATTTTACCTAATGCTTCAGCAAACTGGAAAATCGGATCGACTTCTTGATCGTCCAAAAATCCTTGTACAATTACTCGATCTTGCCATAATTTGCTGCTACTCATGTCAAGATCGAAAATAGTAAAAAATACAGACAAGGGATTACTATAATTGTTGAAAACAGTATTCATTGTAACCGAATAATCACCTTCTTCTGCACCAATTTTTTCAGAATCGATTTGTAAGTGCAATGATTTATCGCTATTAGGGTTACTTCCGTTAAGAAAGTCGCTAACAGCAGGAGTAATTCCACTACTACTAGATGGGATAAATTTAATCCCAGAACCAACTTCAAAGTCAATATCGATAGTTCCTTCACCTACTACAAAGCTACCATTTTTTTGACCATCTGACCAACCCGTTGTATCCCAATCAAGACTAGCTGCTTTGGCTGATTTACTAATTAAAGTTGTTCCTGCTAAGGTGAAAGCACATCCTAAAATGAACATTAATCTTTTGTTAGCCATAATTTTCTCCTTGTTTGTCTAAATTTGGCTATTATTTGTTGTTTTTCTGGAAAACTATTAACTGTGAGCTTTCTTTTTCTATTAAAGCTTATGAAACTATTCAATTAAGTGAATTTACTTTAATTTTGTTGTTAATCTTTGTGAAAAGTTTTAAATTTATTTATTATTAGGAATAAAAGTCAAATTGACTTGTTTATGTAGTTGATAAAATTTTTATCCACAATTAGCACTATGTATTTTCAGATACTTTGTAAACAATTTTCAAGTAGACTTATTCTTATTTCTTTTTTAAATATTTTTAGGTGAAATTTTAATTTATTACATAATTTCAGTAAAGGCTTAAATTAGTATACGAATATTCGAGCGCTGCAATAAATTCCAGCTTGTCTAAAGAGAATAATTTATTAAATCTGAGCTATTTGTAACTCGGACTGAGTAAATTAATCAGTAGGATGATATCCTATTTTTTTCTACAAATAAATAAAATTTTAGTCAAATATTTTTTCCAAAAATTAATAAATTATAATTATTTTTTGAGCTGATAGACTCACAAATACCAGCAAAAGTTCCCCAACTTTTCTTGGAACCTTTGCTATTTTTCATCGACTTAAGAAATAACCACACACAAATAAAGTTTACTGATTGTGAGGAGAAATTATGAAAGCTAGTTTGAAATCTGTAGTTGCTCTTTCAGCTTTATCAGCAGTGGCGATCGCGCCTCTTGTGCTTTCGGCTGGTGCTGCTTATGCTGATACTGGGGCTTATATCGGTGGTGGTGCTTCCTATGGTTTCGACGACGGTGACGAAGACGATGTTAGCGGTAACATTCAAGGTAACTTACCCGTACTGAATGGTAAAGTATCCGTGCGCGGTGCCGTTCTTTACAGCGAAGATAACAGCGCGATCGTTCCTATGGCTACCTACAACGTTCGCATCAATAATAGAATCAATGGTTATGTTGGTGGAGGTTACTCGTTAGTCCAAGAAGAAGGAGAACAAACCTCAGTTGGAGTTCAAGATGCACCCGTAGCCGTAGTTGGTGTCGAAGGACGAGTCACCGATGATATTGTCGGCTATGCTGATACGAAAATTGGCATCAATGCTGGTGAAACCGACAACACAGTCTTCGGCGTTCACGCTGGAGTCGGTTTGCGCCTCCGTTAGAAAGCGTAGTTGTCTTAATTAACCAATACCAGATACCATATTTTTAGACAGGGACGGGCTTGAAGCCTGTCCCTTTTGGCACTTAAGGTTTTTTCCAGACCTGCCCGGAGATAGACCACAGTAAAATAAAAGTAATCTCCATTATCCCGATAGATTTACCGGGAATAAAATAAAACTTGCAAGAGAAAATATTAGTGTAATGGTTACAACTCCAGTTTCGAGCGATAAAAAGCTGTCTAAGCTAGAAGGTATAAAAGAACGCAGTAATTTTTTGCGCGAACCCTTGGCAAGCGAACTGCTAGAAGATACCACTCATTTTAGCGGTGATGCAGTTCAGATACTTAAGTTTCACGGCTCCTACCAGCAAGACAATCGAGATAATCGAGTTAAGGGTCAGGAGAAAGATTACCAGTTTATGTTGCGGACTCGCAATCCGGGGGGTTTCATTCCGCCGCAACTGTATCTTACTTTGGATCGCATTGCTTCAGAATATGGCAACCAAACTTTACGAGTAACGACTCGCCAAGGTTTTCAGGTTCATGGGATTCTGAAAAAGAATCTCAAGGCGGCTATTTCCGCAATTATCCGCGACATGGGTTCGACGTTGGGCGCTTGTGGCGATCTTAATCGCAATGTCATGGCTCCACCTGCTCCTTATAAAAACCGTCCCGAATATCAGTATGCTTGGGAGTATGCGGACAAAATTGCTGATTTACTCAGACCCCAAACGGGTGCTTATTACGAAATTTGGCTGGATGGGGAAAAAGCGATTAGCGCTGAAGAAGATCCAGCAGTGGTAGCAGCCAGACAGGGTAATGGTAACGGTACGATTATCCATGAAGGGGAAGAACCACTTTATGGGACAAATTATATGCCCCGGAAGTTTAAGTGTAGTGTCACTGTACCGGGAGATAACTCGGTTGATTTGTATACCAACGATGTCAGTTTGGTTGTTATTACTAATGAAAATGGCGAACTAGAAGGCTTTAATGTTTTAGCTGGAGGCGGTTTAGGTCGCACGCATAATAAAGAAGAGACATTTGCGCGCATTGCCGACGAAATTGGCTATGTCGATAAAGAAGATGTTTTCGATTTAATCAAAGCAATTTTAGCGACACAGAGAGATTATGGCGATCGCTTCAACCGTCGTCATGCTCGGATGAAGTATTTAATCAATGATTGGGGTGTCGAGAAGTTCAAAGAAACACTTACAGGTTACTTCGGCAAGCAACTGCAACCATTTAAACCATTACCTCCATTTAAGTATGAAGATTACCTAGGATGGCACGAACAAGGCGATGGCAAGCTGTTTTTGGGTATTTCCATCGAAAATGGTCGGGTGAAAGATGAAGGCAGCTTCCGCCTCAAAACAGCCTTGCGGGAAATAACCGAACAATTCGAGTTACCGATGCGGCTGACTCCCAACCACAACGCGATTATTTACGAAATTGAACCAGAGAAGCAGTTAGCAATTCAGCAAATTTTAGATAAGCATGGAATTCATACTGCACCCGAAGCGATCGCGCCTTTAGTTCGTTATGCAATGGCTTGTCCCGCTTTGCCAACTTGTGGTTTAGCAATTACTGAGTCAGAACGCGCAATTCCCGGAATTATTGACCGGATTCAAGCCCTACTCAACAAAATCGGTTTAGAAAACGAGCATTTTGTCATTCGGATGACCGGATGTCCCAATGGTTGCGCTCGTCCTTATATGGCAGAATTAGGCTTTGTGGGGAGTGCGCCCGATCGCTATCAGATTTGGTTAGGCGGTTCCCCAAATCAAACCCGTTTAGCCAAAGCTTACCTCGATCGGATGCCAATTGAAGAGTTGGAAAGCACCTTAGAACCAATTTTTGTCTTCTTCCAACAAAAGCGAGAATCAGGAGAAAGCTTCGGCGATTTTTGCGATCGCCTCGGTTTCGATGCAATTCGTGAATTTACCGTTAATTACGAGTCTCTCGCTGTCAGCCCTCAATCAGATACTGGTTTAATCAACGAAGTCGCCAAACCAGAACCTTCGGAAACCAAAACTTCTCGTCGTTCTCGTCCTCGTCGAGTTAGCGTCCGCGACGAACTTCATCAGCGTCTTAAAGATACTGCTACCCAACAAGGTAAAAGCATGACTGAAATTGTCGCTGAAGCCTTAGAAGCCTATTTTGCTAACCAAAATTAGTAATTGGCGATCGGTTATCAGTTGGTAGGGGATATTTGGTCGTTACCAGTTATCAGTTACCAGTAATCAAATCATAAAGATTAGGGACTGAGAACTGATGATTGGCAATTTCAGTTAAAATCAACTGAAGCAGCCGAGAGTAAAAATAGGAAAACTACATCGGCGCTAAGGAGTTGTTGATTAGTGTCGATAAATCTTCGTAGGTTAAAGCCGATGTGGTTTAGTTTCCTGAAAAAAACTGTAGTTCAACTCAAAAAGATTAGCGACTTATGGAATAGTGAAAGTGGCGACTGGCATTGGTTGGTCGAAAAACCCCGTCCCCTGGCTAGTCTAAATCGCGATCTTTGGAAAGCATCTGTTCCTGCTTTTAGCTTTTATTTTTTGCTAGCGCTTTCTAGTATTATTTCCACATTGGGATTACTCGCGGGAAGCGCAGCCACAATAATTGGGGCGATGATTATTGCACCTTTGATGGGACCGATTATTGGTATGGCTTATGCAATGGTAGTTGCTAACCGACGGTTGTTGAGGAGATCGAGTTTAACCTTGTTTACTGGCGTAGTTATGACCGTAATTGTGTCAATGGCGATCGCCAATACGATCGGTTTGAGGACTCTTTCTGAAGAAATTTTGGCGCGGGTAAATCCTACTCTCATTGACTTAGGAGTGGCAATGTGTGCGGGTGCAGCCGGGGCTTTTGCTAAATGTCGGCGAAGTATCGGCGACGCATTACCGGGAGTGGCGATCGCGGTGGCTTTAGTTCCTCCTCTCAGTGTAATTGGGATTGGTTTATCAATCGGTTCTAAATCTGTTACTGGTGGCGCAAGTTTACTGTTTTTAACTAACTTAATTAGTATCATTTTTAGTGGGGGCTTGGTCTTTTTATTCCATCGCTACGGTAGTCTCGAACGTGCTAAAAAAGGATTATTTGTTTCAGTTATTGGGCTGACGTTGTTAGGTTTACCTTTGGGATTTTCTTTAAAAACTTTACTGATTAAAGAAAATGTGCGCCGCAGTATTTCAGTATTAATTCGTCGTCAAACCTTAACTTTTTCCGATAAGGATATTCGCACTATTCAAGTAGTTCCCCAAGGAGATGAATTATTCGTCGAAGTTGAAGTGGCTGCTGCTTTCAATTCTATTTCTGAACGACAAGTTAGTTTAGTCCGAGATTTCCTTGAGGATGAGTTAGAACGACCTGTAAATTTACAGGTAAAAGTAATTCCTGTTAATTACTTTGAAGCACCCGCAGATTAGGGATTGTGTATTGGGAGAACGGGTAGAATTGAAATAATGAGGCAAAACTTAGGATTTGATACCAACTTTTAAGATTACTACTAAAAAGAATTTATGTCTGTACTTAGCTTACTCGATTCGTCGAATCGTCATTTGCTGGTGATGTCAACAAATGGCTACAATCTTAAGTTTTACTTTCAAGTTCCCAATACCCCTAAAAGTTCATTTCTTGATACAATAGTTGAATTTTCGACAAAAGTTGAATCTGTACAAAAAGTTTCCGTTAGATCGCAAAAGTTTCCAATGTGTTTTGACGATTTAAGAAGGCTGTCAAATTATCTAAAAAATCATCTGCAAAATATTAAAAACGATCCCGATTATGAGTCACATACTTTTGTAGATTATAACCTTACATATCAAATACAAGCTTTATGTGGTGAATATTCTTGTTCAGATTATAATGAAAATTATTTTAGTATCTGCTCAATGGTGAATATCGTTAAAAGAAGTCCGTCGAGTTCTGCAATTTACATTGGAGGAGAATCTACAATAAGTTTTCTACAAACTGAAGAATTTATTCTTAATCTAAAAAAGATTATATCTTTAGCTAATTAAAATTTGATTTTTTATATGTAGGAGAGCAAAAAAGTGTGAGAGATAGTAGTAACATTATCCCAGGTCAGAAGCTAATAATTGCCGATTGCTAATCACTAACTATCAACTACCAAAAATAGTGCAACGCTTAGTTATTAATTCCACACAGCTAGAAAATAACCAAATTGCTTTAACAAACGAGCAATTACATTACCTGAAGCGAGTTTTGCGATTGGGAGACGGAGATCGTTTTTTAGCAATGGATGGAGAGGGAAAATCTTGGTTAGTGGCGATCGCTGCTGACTCGGCAATTATTCTTGAAGAAGTATTAGCACAAACTGAGCTATCTGTCAACTGTACGCTCTTGGTAGCTTTACCGAAAGGTAACGGTTTTGACGAAATTGTGCGCTGTTGTACAGAACTCGGTGTCAGCAAAATCATCCCCGTAAACAGCGATCGCACTCTCCTCAAACCTAGCCCAAATAAGCTCGCACGTTGGCGACGGATAGCCACAGAAGCCGCCGAACAGTCAGAACGTCAATTCGTACCAAAAATTAGCGAACCCCTTGATTTTGCTACTGCTGTTAAAGTAGTACCAGAGGAGAATACCCCTTGCTATCTTAGCGTTGCTCGTAGTAGTAGTCCTCATTTGCTCGACTGCTTGCTCGACCAAAAAGCAACGAAAATTGTCATTGCTACAGGCCCAGAAGGCGGATGGACTCCTACAGAAGTTGAGTTAGCCAGATCTGCTGGTTTTCAACCTGTTTCTTTAGGTCGTCGCATCCTCAGAGCTATTACTGCTCCAATTTTCGCCTTATCTGTAGTTGCTGCTCAAAGTGAAAGGAAACCCTTGACAAAAGGTAAAATCTATGATGGAAGAAGTTGCTGAGGCGCTCCAGGATCGAGATTATCGCACCGCCCAAATCTTACTCAAAGAGTTAAAGCAGTCCGAACCGCAAAATCCTTGGGTAAATTTTTACATGGCGCGGCTTTACGAATCAACGGGTAAACTAGCTACCGCCGAAAAAGTTTATCGCCAATTGCTTAAGGGAACAACCAACACGAAAATTATTACCCAAGCGCGTCAAGGTTTAGCCCGAATAGAAGCGATAGAAGTTGAACAAAAGCGAACCGCGATCGCTAACGCCCTCGCGGAACCTGGAGGAAAAGAACCAGGAATTTTAATCTTAGAACAGATCGCCCCAGAAATGCGGAAAACCGCAGGACAAAAATTTGCTCGCATCATGCAGCTTGACCCTTACGTGGCGCGTTTGCAACTACCTGGTCGAGGTTGGCGCTTATTTCGTACAGGTCCGGTAGGGGAACTTCGTTATTACACCTCGCGTTTGCAACAAGCCGAAATTAACAGCTTCTGCATCCCCATCAACGATCTCGCTAAAATAAATGTTTTCAACATTAATTATTTTGAATCAGTCGCTCCCCAACCAATTGTTTACTGTAAAAGCAAAGAAGGTCAAATGGGTAAATTGACTTTTGACTGGTCAGAAGTCCAACAGCGAGTAGAAGGTTTATTACCCTTATTTGAAAAAATTGAAGTAATGGATGCACGACGCAAATTCAAAGAAAAAACTAAAACCCTCGACTACTCGCAATTTTGTGACTTGCATTTACCCCAAAGAAATGCTATTCTCCGTTTTAGCGATTCTTACTATGAGTTCCAAAAAGGCATTACTCTCGCTCAAAAACCAAAAGATATTCAACCTAAAAATCTGACAACCACGAGAAAAAATTGGTGCAATTTAACTGACTTTTTTAACCATAAATTACCAGAAACTCCGATTTGGTCGGATTTTTCAGTCTTTGCCGATATCGCCTTAGATTTTCAAGAGTTATTAAAGCGTATTGAAGCAAATATTGAATTAGTTCGTCCCGAACCGACTTTGTGGGATCAAGCATTTCAACTTTATAGCAGCTTAGTTTTTCTCCGAAATTACCCAGAGAATAATAAAAGTTAGTTGATTGTTGAACTACTCTGGTAAAGAATTAATTTGACTAAGAGCGCAAATTCTGTTAAAAAACTCAAACGTAATTGCTCCAAACAAATTTTTGAGTTTCTCAAACAAATTATTAAATTAATTAAATTTGAAACTATGACTGACGACGACCTCAAACAACTAATCGCCTCGAATGCTAAATCAATTCAAGCCTTAACTACTAGCTTGAATGAACTGAAGCAAGAATGGCAAAAAGACCGAGAGGAATGGCAAAAAGACCGGAAACAAATTTATCAGTGGATGTCTCGCTTATCTGCATCTCAAGCTAATTTTTGGGAAACTCAGGCTGATTATTATCGCCGCCTTGAAGATGTGGAAGATAGACAAGCAATCATGTTAGAAATCCTCAATCGCGTAACCAAAAAAGACGAAGATGAATCATAATTATCGACAAACTAAAAAGCGGAAGTCTCACTTTAAACTTCCGCTTTTACTAACATAATTTAGCTTTTAAGTTTATTGATTATTTACCTGACGCGCCATATCCTTAAACATATTTAAGCTAGGACCGGGGCGACGGCGAGAACGACTTGGTGTTGGTGCTAAATACTGAGGAGCAAAAGTGGTTTCTTCTGGGGATTCTACTTTACCGTTTTTATTGGCTTTGGCAGCAGCAGGTTGGGGTTTCTTCGGTTCTGGTTTAGCAGTTTGGGCTTTAACAGGCTCTGGCTTTTTCTGCTCTTGTTTCGCTGGTTCTGATTTTTTCTCTGATTGAGCAGCTTCAGTTTTAGCTGGCTGCGATTTGGGTTTTTCTGCTTTTTTGGGATTAGTTGATTGACCGTTTTGGCTTTCGTCTAGTTCTAAGAAGAATCCCTCTTTTTTGCCGCCAAATATCCCAGTGATAAAGTTGATAATGCCACTGAATATATTTTTGATAAAACCAAACATTTATGACAACTCCTAAATTTGAAACAATTTTTTACTTTTTTGTTGACAGTTGACCAGAAAATAGCTTGCTTAGTTCTTTCAAGTTATTCTCTGCATATTTTATCGGGAAAGTGTCTTCAAAAACTTAGCTCTTTCTTTGAATCTTTTTCCTCAAAGCCAGAGATTGATAAGTTCATTCGTATTAGCTTGCTACGCAATGAAAAGCAACTTTATGAAATTATTCTTAACATTCTTTCCCTGTTTACCTTAAAATTGTCTCCGATCGCCCGGTCAATAGTAAGAGTATCTTTACATAAATTAACATTTATTTCAGTTTAGGGATTAGGTAAAATCGTGCCAGCAGCAAAGGTGTCCCTGGATTTTGAACCAGGGCAAAAATGACTGGCTAATCTGGGAGTAGCGTGAGGATATGTAAAGCAAAATGAACAAAACTAGCCATCGCCACCCGACGATTTTGATTCACGGTATCCACGACACCAACTCAGTATTCGATCGAATGTCAGCTTCTTTAATCGAGCAAGGTTGGTCAG
Source organism: Oscillatoria salina IIICB1 (assembly GCF_020144665.1). Classification (NCBI taxonomy): domain Bacteria; kingdom Bacillati; phylum Cyanobacteriota; class Cyanophyceae; order Oscillatoriales; family Oscillatoriaceae; genus Oscillatoria; species Oscillatoria salina. Next base: position 65,718 of record NZ_JAAHBQ010000017.1, read on the forward strand.
TACACAGCCTAGATCTCATTCCCAATAACGGTTTTGCTAGTATTGAGCAGCTAGCCAGGCAACTAGCAGAATACATTAGCGAAGTGTTTCCGCCAGAACAACCCCTCGATTTGATCGGCTTTAGCATGGGTGGAATCGTCACCCGCTACTACCTACAACGATTAGGAGGAATCAAGCGTATCCAGCGCTATATCAGCATTTCTGCGCCCAATAACGGGACATTAACAGGTTACGCTTTACCCTTTCCCGGAATCATGCAAATGCGTCCAGCAAGCAACTTTCTTGCCGATTTAAACAGCGACGTCGAAGAAAAGTTATCTCAGATAAATTGTACCTGGATTTGGACACCCTACGACCTGATGATTTTGCCGCCCAATAGTTCGCAAATGCCCGTTGGGAAACAAATACAACTGCCAGTATTAATGCACTCTTGGATGTTAAAAGACCCCCAGGTAATCGCCACAGTGACAGCAGCACTAAAAGAACCCACTAATAAAAAATTACCCAGGAGTATTCAGGTGCGATCGCCAAATATTGTCTAAAGCGCGAGTCTCTTTCTCAGTTAGGACAAAACAACTGAATTAGGGAGATTAGCGATCGCCAATTTCCACCACTTCTCGACCAGCAAAAATTGCTTCCGAGTGACGGTAATATTTAAATTCCATCAAATTCTCAAAAGGATCTACCAAGAAAAAAGTTTTATGTTCCGTAAGCTGATTAGGGAAACGCAATTTTGGTTCTTGATAAAAAGCAAGCCCCTTCTGTTTAGCCCTAGCCAACAACTCTGACCAATATTTTTCTTCAGGAAAAATTAAACCAAAATGTCGGGGATAAATACCTTGTTGAGGAGTTAAAGGTTCTTTCGTCATGTGAGCCACAACTTGATGACCGTAAAATTGAAAAATAACCGCCCGATCGTTTTCGCGACCCACAGAACAACCTAAACCATCAACATAATAAATTTTTGCTTTGGCAACATCGTTAATCGGAATAGCGAGATGAAAAATAATGCGATCGTTCATTGCGAAATATTACAACTACCATCTTCAACAGCTTAAGCTAGATGAATGTTAATCTATGTGCCGGGGATTACACATAATCTACTAACAGCAAGTAAAGTCTTAACTTTGGTGGGAATTACCCTACCGCTAAAACTGTCGTTTATAACGGGAGTCCCCTTCCCGCTTTTCAAGATGGGAATAATTCAACAGCTTCGCAGCAAACTACCCTTTTCTCGCTCAACTAAAACCCGGTGGATGTGGTGTGCGATCGCCGCAATTGTCTACGGAGTTATTTTGCTGCTACCCTTGCCAGGAATCACTGCCGAAGGGCAACGTGCTTTAGCAGTATTTGGTGTTGCCGCCTTACTCTGGGGAACAAGCGCCTTACCCCTAGCAGTAACAGGCATTCTCGTTTTATTTTTACTACCGTTCAGTGGCGCAATCACCAACAAAAGTACCTACGCCTATTTTGGCAACAGTGCTGTCTTTTTTATTCTCGGCGCCTTAATTTTATCTAGTCCAATTATGCGCTCCGGACTTAGCACTCGTATCGCCTTAGCCGTAGTCTCTCGCTTTGGCAAAAGTCAGAAAGCATTGCTAGCTTCAATTTTAGGGCTAGCCGCGATCATGTCTTGCGTAATTAGCGCTCACGCCGTCGCCGCAATGCTGTTTCCGATTGTCATGGAAGTAGTTCGTGCTTCAGGTGCCAAACCAGGAGGGCGTTTTGGATTAGCAGCTTTCTTAGCAATGGCTTGGGGCGTAGTCATCGGTTCCAATACCACTTTACTCGGTGGTGCCAGAGGACCTTTAGCATTAGGAATTTTACAGAATACCACCGGAAAAACCATCGGTTTCGTCGAGTGGACAATTGCCTCAATTCCCCTCGTGCTGTTACTCTTGCTGGTAGCTGGCGGATTGCTGCAATTTGTCGGGCAGGGAGAAAAAGTCTCTTTGAATGCAGCCCGACGCTTTCTCGAAGCCCGCAACCGCGAACTGGGCGCAATTTCTCGCAGGGAGGTGGTAACTACAGCAATTATGATCCTGACGATCGCACTGTGGATAACAATGGGCGATACTTGGGGTTTAGATAGTATCGCCTTACTCGGAGTATCCTTAGCATTTATCTCAGGAGTAGCAGATTGGCGCGAAGTCGAAGAAGATGTTAACTGGGGGATTTTTGTCATGTACGGAAGCGCGATCGCTCTTTCGGCTGCGTTAACTGATACGGGTGCTGCTGCCGGGTTGAGTCAATATTTACTCGCGGCTGGTATTAACTCATTTTTAGTCATTTTCGCAGCAATAGTCTTTATCGCCTTAATGATGACCGAATTTATGAGCAATGCGGCGGCGGTAGCTGTCTTACTACCAGTGGCTTTAGCGATCGCTGAAAAATACGGCATTGAAGCACCGATAATCGCTTTAGCTGTAGTCATTCCCGCCGGATTAGGCTTTATGCTACCAGTGAGTACCCCAGCGATCGCGATCGCTGTTAGTAGTGGTTACGTCCGTCCTTTGTCTGTCTTACGTTGGGGACTCTGGCTCGATCTCCTCGGCTACGGACTGGTATTACTCGTCAGTCAACTCTACTGGCCCCTGCTTGGGTTAGGAGGCTAAAAAAATGGCACAGCTATGGCTGATTTTAACTAATCCCTACGCCTACGAAAAGGCTGTAGAACGAGCAGTTACTGTTGCTCAAAAAAATAACCTGCAAATCCTAGTAGTTTTCTTAATCACTCAAGAGTGGTTAGAGAAAACAGTTTGCGAACTCAGTGAAATGGGTTGGCTGGGTTCAGCTTCCCTACGCAGTCTAGAAATATCAATGCAAGAAGGCTATCGTGCTTTAGCGGCGGATGTACTCAAAGAAGTTGAACGTCAAGCAAATCAAGTCGATGTCATTGTTAAAGGTGTTGTCGAAGCACCATCTTTAGATCGATACCTTGACTGGGCGATCGCACAAGGTGCAGAGCGACTGATTATTGGTAGTCCTCAACAAACTACTAAGCTCAATCGTTTACCTGATTCATTAGAATGGGTTGATTGACGTTACTGTAAGTATATCAACGATTTGAATTGAATTTTCAGTAAATGAAACGCACCGTGTCTATTCCCGTCGATTTACCCCTTGGCTTCCTGGAATAGAAAGAGTTACATTTGAAGGAATGTATAAATCTAGTAGGAGTACAAAAGTGACCGTAAAACAACGTGGTGTAACGATTTGGTTTACAGGTTTAAGTGGCGCAGGTAAAACCACAATTAGTAAAATTGTAGCGGAAAGGCTACGAGAACAAGGCTATAAAATTGAAGTTCTCGATGGAGATGTCGTTCGTCAAAACCTCAGCAAAGGTTTGGGTTTTAGTAAAGCTGACCGAGATGAAAATATCCGCCGGATTGGTTTTGTTTCCCATTTATTAACTCGTAATGGTGTAATTGTTATTGTTTCTGCTATCTCCCCTTATCGGGAAATTCGGGAAGAAGTCAGGGAACGAATTAAAGATTTCGTCCAAGTTTATGTTAATGCTCCTCTAGAAGTTTGCGAAGACCGAGATGTCAAAGGACTTTATCAACGTGCAAGAGCAGGGGAAATTAAAGGTTTTACAGGTATTGATGACCCCTACGAACATCCCCTTCATCCTGATGTAGAATGCAGAACTGACCTCGAAGATATTTCTGAAAGTGTGGCAAAAGTCTTTCAAAAATTAGAGGATTTGGGCTATGTGGCTAGTGGTTTAGCAGTAGAAGCCTAAACTCGCTTGGACAATGATAACCCTCGATCTCTAAGTTGGTGTGGGTTATCATTGTCTTGGTTTTTATGTTAAAAATTATGGATTTTCACCCAAATGGCTGACCAATCTTTGGTAGTTAAAGTACTTAAAAATCCCAACAAAGTTGTTAAGAAAATTAAGCGTGTTGTCGAACATAATTTCGAGGATACAGTCAGGACTTTTGCTCAAAGACACATTTGGTCGTCAGTAATTAATCAAACCGAAATTAGAATAGTTGGCTTAAGACGTACTGGCAATCATGCAATAATTAATTGGCTCCGAGAACAAGCTACTGGAGTAGTTTGGCATCTTAATAACGTTGCTCCGTTGACAAATCCTTTCCGCTATAAATGTGAAAATCTCCAGGATTATTTTCCTCAATACGAGCAGGCGATCGCGCGTTACCGTAGCCAAGCTAAGGGAGATTTTGTAGCTAAAGATTGGTTGCTTTATAGCTATGAAGATTATGCTCTAGAACAAATAACTAAGTCTCAGTTTGAACGCAAACACGATCTGTATTTAGGCAAAAGTGCAATTCGCTACGATCTGCTGATTCTCAGAGACCCTTTTAATTTGTTTGCTAGTAGGTTAAAAAATAACTATCTTACTGTTAGCACTCCGCCAAAAACTCTTGTGGAAATGTGGCTTGATTATGCTCAAGAGTTTGTTGGCGAAACCAATTATTTAACTAATCACAAAATTTGCCTTAATTATAATCGTTGGACTATCGATGTAGATTATCGCCAACAAATAGCAGAAAAGCTAGGTTTAAAGTTTTCTGATGCGGGTATCGATCGCGTGGGAAGTTGGGGTGGAGGTAGTTCTTTTGAAGGACAAGAATTTGACGGTCAAGCAACAAAAATGGATATTCTTAATCGCTGGAAGCATTTTCAAGCCGATCCTAAATATCTCCAACTTGTGAATAATCGGAAACTTTATGACTATTCTCAACGTATATTTGGCTCTATTCCTGGTACGGAATCTCTCCAATTATAGCTAGTTGCCTGTCTGAGTTAATTTACTCATCAAATGAGGATAAATTTATGAAATTACCGACGTTTTTAATTATTGGCGTTCAAAAGGCGGGAACCACTTCTATTTATGATTATTTGCAAGCACATCCTCAAGTTTATATGAGTCCCATTAAGGAAATCAATTTTTTCCAAGTTGATTGGGATAATGCTGATGAGGAAACTAAAGCTAAAAAACCGAATGGGATTAATAGTTGGGAAAAGTATTGTCAACTTTTTGCTGATGCTCGCGATGAACTTGCTCTTGGTGAAGCTTCTCCTAATTATCTTTTTAAATATCAAGATTCTGCGGAAAATATTCATCGTTATCTACCTGATGTGAAAACGATCGCTATTCTTCGCGATCCAGTTGAGAGAGCATATTCAGATTATTTGATGCACGTACGTGATGTTATTGGTAAACCCAAAAGTTTAGTTGAACAAGCTCAACAAGTACCAATTACATCTTTTACGATTCGGAAAGGTTTTTATTACGAACAATTAAAGTATTTTTTCGATAAATTTAATCGAGAGCAAATTCGAGTTTATTTATACGATGAGTTGGTAAAAAATCCAGTGGAAATGATGCAAGATATGTATCGTTTTATTGGAGTGGACGATACTTTCGTCCCCGATACTTCCTCAAAAAAACAGGTGGCTCAAGTGCCTAAGTCTACTACGGTAAATCAACTATTGCGAGGACAAAATTGGTTCAGAAGTGTGGTAAGTTCTGCTTTGAAACCAATAATTCCTCTGGAAGTCAGACAAAAAATCCGCTCTAAGTTGATTAAAATGAATTCTGCGGAGAAGAAAGCAATGCCTCTTTTACCAGCCGAACGTCAAATATTGAGGGAATTATATCGAGAAGATATCTTGAAATTACAAGATTTAATTCAGAAAGATTTGTCAAAATGGCTAGATTAAGTTAATTTTCGTCGTGTTAATTGCTGAAAAATATTAGTGACTTATGTTGGCATCTATCGATTGGTACAATCCTTGGCTAACGGGAGTAGGTTTAAATACGATTTTACTGGCGATCGCCTCGATCGCGCCGAAAAAGTTACTCACTCCCGCAGGTTATTTTCATGCTTGGTTGCTTGGGGTTCTCGTTTGGGGTACTCTGGGTTGGCAAGGTTATGCGGTGGTCATGTTTTATTTCCTGATGGGTTCAGCCGTAACTCGTGTAGGAATGAAACAAAAGGAAGCTGAAGGTATTGCGGAAAAACGCTCTGGTGCGAGAGGTCCAGAAAATGTTTGGGGTTCGGCTTTAATTCCGGCTCTTTGTGCTCTTGCTAGTTTATTTGTAGTTAGTCCTGTTAGAGAATTTCTGATTCTTGCTTATGTGGCTGGTTTTTGTACGAAACTTTCCGATACTACTGCAAGTGAAATTGGCAAAGCTTACGGTCAGCGTACTTTTTTAATTACCACTTTGCAACCTGTGGCGCGAGGTACAGAAGGAGCAGTTAGTTTAGAAGGTACAGTTGCAGGTATTATTGCGTCAGGAGCGATCGCACTTTTTGCTTGGGCTGTGGGTATAATCGATCTCTTGGGTATGCTTTGGTGTATTTTCGCTGCTTTTGTCGCGACTACCCTAGAAAGCTTTATCGGTGCTACTTTACAGCCGAAATTTGACTTACTAACTAATGAAGTGGTCAATATTATTAATACGATAATTGCCGCAGCAGTTGTGGTTTTACTCGCTTGGGGTTGGCAGAATTTTGCCATTTAAAAACCAAACTCACAATGTCGAAATAGCGCCTTTTCTAACAAAGGTTGATACTCCTCATCTTTCACAAGATAAGCACCAAAACGAGCCAAATGAGGATTTTGCATTTGAGCATCAAAAAGAACAAAACCGCGATCGCGCAGATGCTCAACTAACTTCACCATTGCCACCTTCGAGCCATCAGGAATCCGATAAAACATCGACTCACCGATAAAAGCTCCACCAATAACAATACCTAAAATGCCGCCAGCGAGCCGATCTTCTTGCCAAGTTTCAAAACTATGCGCCCAACCCGCCTGATGCAACCGCCAATAAATTTGCTTTAATTGAGGAGAAATCCAGCTAGTCTCGCGATCGGCACAACCCTCACAAACAGCGAAAAAATCCTGGTTAACCGCCACAGAAAAGCGATTTTGATTCAAAACTCGGCGCAGGGATTTTGGGTAGCGGAAACGAGCATCTAGAGGGATTAGCGCCCTTTTTTTGCTCGTATACCAACCCAACTCCCCTTTTTCATCAGCCATAAGGAAGTAACCTTGGGCGTATCCTTCGATCAAATCAGGAATGTCATATGCTTCCATAAGTTGAAACAGGCATTAAAATTGTTACCAATACGCCGAGAGCGAAAATTAACTGCGAGAAAATGGTTGAACCAATCCCACCAATTACATTACCGCCAATGCAAGATCCAGATCGGGAAGGCGAGTGGTTGCAAAACACCTTGCAAACCTGGCTCGACGAAGAATTCCTTCCCGAACCTGTCAACGAAACGATCGCCGCACGTGCAGCGCAAATTTTCATTCGCCAGCGTTTAGAAGGAGAAAATGACCTGGGAGCGTTAACGATCGCCATTGTCACCGAGATGCAGTCATTTGACTTCAGTGCTAGCTTTTACAGTGAATTTGCGATCGCCAATGCCGTCAGCGACTTACTCTTAAAAAGTCTCGGCATTGATAGCTGCTGCGGACAGTAGCCCAAGGATCTTACCAACTTGATTTAACTACACCGGGCAGCTTTCCTTCATGCGCCCATTCGCGTAAAACATTACGGGAAAGCCCAAAATCACGATAATAACCTCTAGGTCGTCCTGTCACCCAGCAACGATTGCGTACTCGCACTTTAGAACTATTGCGGGGCAAATTTTGGATTTGGCGGTGAATTTCCAGCTTTTCCGCCTGGGACTCAGCCTTACGAAATTGTTCTTTTAACTCAGCTCGCTTCTGAGCGTACTTTTCTACAGTTTCGCGGCGCTTTTTTTCGCGCTCGATCATCGATTTTTTTGCCATAAGTCTAGTTGTTCTTAAATTAGAGACACTGTATTTTATCTTATCCGATCCATTCGCTACACCTAGGTTTCCCAATCTTCTTCCGGACCAAAGACTCGTTCGAGAATACGACGGTTTTCTAGCTGCAAACCTCTAATTTCAGCTTTCATCACTTGAATCTCTTCGATAATTCGCTCAAAATTTCGCTGATGAATTTCGACAATCTGGACTAAAGAATTAACAGTTGAGTTTAATTCACCCACAGATAAGCGTAGTTCGCTCACAGATGAGCGTAGTTCGCCTACTTCTTGACGATCTGCTTGTCTATCGACAATCAACTTATCTAAAATACCTTCAATCCTGTCTAATCGTTCCGTACTCATAGCCAAATCAGTATCGGTTAGGTTACTTTCTTTATTTTCGCGCACTAATTTCGCGATCATTTCAACTCGTCGGAAGCGATTTTTCTAGTTCTGGATGAAACACTTTCGCCGAGGGACAGATATCAGCGAGAACACAAGCCGGACATTGAGGTTTTTTCGCTTGACAAATTGCCCTACCGTGGTAAATCAACCGAATTGACCAATTTTCCCATTCTGGCTGAGAAACTATTCGCATCAAATCCCGCTCAATCTTAACTGGATCTTCCTCTTCTGTGAGTCCCAAACGCTTGCTGAGACGCTTCACATGGGTATCTACCGTTACCCCTTGATTCATTCCATAAGCATTAGCTAGAACCACATTCGCCGTTTTCCGAGCGACTCCAGGCAACTTGAGCAACTTTTCCATTTGTTTTGGCACTTCGCCGCCAAAGTCTGCCATAATTGTCCGACAAGCACCTTGAATATTTTTCGCTTTATTACGATAAAAACCAGTCGAACGTACTAACTGTTCTAACTCTTCAATTGGTGCTGTCGCCAATTCCTGTGCGCCTGGAAAACGCCGAAATAATTCCGGTGTTACTTTGTTAACTCGTTCGTCAGTACATTGCGCGGAGAGGATTGTCGCTACCAAAAGCTGCACCGGAGTTTCGTAGTCCAGAGTACAACTAGCTTCCGGATAAAGACGCTTCAGACGCACGAGAATTTCCAGCGCAATCTGTTGCTTTACCGACCATTTCCGAGTGATACTCACTGAAAAACTCCGAGAAGCCTCGTCCTTCTTAAAGGGCGGGGAGGGATAGGAATTAAAAACGAGTGGTATCGAACCACTCGTTTTTAATTTTAGGCTACAATCATTCTTTGTGAGTTTCAAGGTGATATGGAACAAGTATTAACGCTAGTTGTCAAACTGCAAGTCGATGAGGAACAACGTCAGTTGTTGTCTCAAACGGCTACTGCTTTTGCGGATGCTTGCAACTGGATTAATACTCATGTTAATTTCAAGCTGACTAATCGCAATTCCATCCAAGCCGTCTCCTACCACGACGTTAAATCTAAGTTCGGACTATCTGCCAATCATGTTGTTCGAGCTTGCGCTAGAGTAGCAGCAAATCGCTCAACCGCTAAACATAAAAACCGAAAAATTAAAGGATTTAAACCCACAAGCTTTGACTGTGATGCCCGGACTTTCCGGTTTATTGAAGAAGATTGGATAGTAAGCGCTAGCACCGTAGGAAAAAGAGCTAAACTCCAACTGAGAGCGA